>CACZWQ010000053.1:0-1753 GCA_902784855.1 uncultured Ruminococcus sp.
AGTAGATCGTGCCGCGGCTCTTGTCGGGCAGCGGATAATCGTCGGGCGTCCTGCCGTTGTCGATGTTCTGATACCACGCCTGCGTGCCGTCGGTCACGCTTCTGTTGAGCAGATAGCCCGTCTCGCCGGACTTGAACTGCTCGGCGGTGTGAGCGGTGCTTTGCTGATTGATGTCGAAGGCGCTTCCTTGGAGGTAGTAGCAGTTATTGATAAAGGTGTGTTTGTCTAAGGTATCGGAGATCGCGTCGTTCGCGTTGCCGAGCTGTCCGTAGTTGCAGCAGTTGTTGATGTGAAGCGAGCACCAGTCGTTGAAAAGGATGGAGTTCCATACGATTCGGACGATGCCGCCCATCGCGATCGTGGTGTCTGAGCTGACATTGTTTTTGGTGGAGCTGATTGTGCCGATGTTGGCGCAGTCATCGATCTTCGCCTCGGGATATGCCGACGAATTGACGATGCCCGCGGCGCCGCGGAGATCGCCGGTGATATCGCCGAAGTTGACGCAGCGCTCGATGATACCGTCGACGGATTGGTTGTTGGTGATGCCCGAGGCGATGACCTCGAAAGCCGGTACGCTGCTTTCGGCTGTGATATCGACATAGCTGAAAATATCGCTGAACCGGGTCGAGGTGGACATGCCGCCAGCTATGGTCGCAAAGTGCAGCGTGTAGAGATCATCGAGATGTTCGCCGTCGGGCAGGTTGCAGACGATCTCAGCCTTGCCTTTGATGGTGAAGTTTCGGATACACGCACCGTCACAGGAGATGAACATTCCGTAGTACATGATGGGATCTCTGGGATGCGTGACATCCTTGCGGAAATAGAAATTATCGATCGTATGGCCGTTGCCTTCAAAGACGCCCTTGAATTCATTGCCCGATGTGATGGACGCGATCGGCTCCCACTGTCTGCTCTCAAGGTCGATGTCGTTGACCAGCTCGAACTTGGGGGCGAGCTCGCGGCTCTCAAAGATCGCGTGGGTGTGATCGTCCCGCGTCAGCGCGGAGATCCAGAACAGGTTGCCCGCGTTGGTGATCTGATAATAGCCGTTTTCGGCGAGAACGGGCTTCTCGTACAGCCCGCATTCGGTGCAGAAGCCGTTGACAAAGGTGTGCGGCTCGTAGGACATGCCGACGACCACATCCTCCTTTTCCAAATCAAAGGTATAGATATCGTTTTCATTTCGCAGCGCATACTGTTTGCCGCTGGTCACGCCTTGCGCGGTGACCGCGAGGTTGTCGGCGTAGCTCGGATCGCAGACCGCCTTGAAGCTGACGGGGAAGCCGGGCGCAAAGACGCGCGAGGTCGCGTCGGGGTCGTCGACGAAGCAAAGGTAGGTGAGCTTGTCGCCGTTGTCGTTGAACTGGAAGGTGTCGGTATCAAAGCGGACGGTGTTGCCCGCGGTGAAATACGCCTTGACCGTCACGGGCTGAGCGGGCATGGTGAAGCTGTAGGCGTCCTCGCCGTCATGTCTCTTTTTTGAGAGATCGACCGCCACGGGGTCGGAGAGCATATTGCCCTTTGCGTCCTCCAGATAAATGCTGTGCAGGGCATAGCCGCTCTCGGGGGCGACGTATACGGTCGCCTTTTCGCCGATCTTGCAGTACTGCGCGGTCGAGCCGTCTTCAAATGTCGCCGTACCGCCGTCGTTAGAAGAGATCGTGGCATAGGCGACGGTGTCGTCGATCTCCAAGCGGTAGGTCGCGTCGGAGTACGGCATGGTGAAGTGCGCCGTGATATAGCCCTCCGCGTC
>CACZWQ010000053.1:1798-12660 GCA_902784855.1 uncultured Ruminococcus sp.
CGTGAAGCCCGCAAGCTGCGCCTCGTCCAGCAGCAGCTCCTCTGCATTTTGCGCCGTGCCGGAAACCGAGTCGGCGTTGCGGATCAGCTTGAGCGCGGTCATCCTGCCGCCGCTTGACTTCATTTTGACCGTAAGCTCCTTGCCTGCGGCGACCATGGTGCTCTCGCCGTTGCCGAAGAAGTGCACGCCGTCGGCAGTGAGCTTGATATCGCCCGCAGCGGGGTTGGAGACCTCGGCATGCGCGATTTGTGAGAACACGCCGCTCTTGTTGCGCAGGAACACGGTGTAGCACTCGTCAACCGAGTTTTGACCGTGCTCCATATCCATCTCATAGTCCGCGACCGGCTTGCAGTCGGGGAACTGGCGTTCGCAGTCCACGAGCTTGATCTTGGCGTAATTGGTGTCGAACATATTGTTCTCCAAGCTGTAGTCGGAGGAAAGAACAAAGTTGTGCGGCGAGCCGCCGTCGGTGTTGGGATTGGTCTGTGCGTCGGGAAGGTATTTGCCCGAGCCGCTCAGGTAGTTTTCGACCTTGGAATCCCGGATGGAGAAATAGTTTGTGGTCAGCAGGTCACTAAAGCCCGTGCATTCCTTGTCGGTGATGCCGATGAAGGTGTTGGCGCCGTCGGTCATCTCGCGGCAAAGGTTCAGGTAGTCGCAGGACTCCGTGTGGGTGTCGCTGCCCAAGCCGTGAAACACGATCTTGTGGTCGAGGTTCTTGACATACAGCGCTTCGGTACCCTTGAACTGCTCGGGGTCGAGGATGTAGTAGACCGTGTTGCCCGCGGGCGAATGGGTCATGACCTTTTTGAATTTGACATACTGACCGATGTATTTCGCGTTTGAAAGATGGGTGCCGTCATTGTCTGTGGCGTCAAGCTTATAGTCATAATCGCCGTTGCACTTGTCCGCCCAGTCGCGCAGCACGTCCACAGAGCCTGTGTAGTCGTTGATGCGCAGCGTGGTGGTCACGGCGTCCTCGGGCTTCATGTAGTCGGACAGGGACAGCATGACAAAGCCGCCGCCGTCGGCGTTCATTTTTGCATTGAGCATTTTTTCGATCCGCGAGTTGACGCAGGCGGAGCCGCGGTTCATCTCGTCGTAAAAATCCTGCTGATAGCCGAGGTAGCCCGCATACCAGCCGCTTGGGTCATCCTCGTCGTGATAGGTCTCGCTGAGATACTTGCCCTGCTGATAGAGGTATTCGTTGTACGCCATCTCGACCAGCATGATCGTCGCGAGCTGCTCCTCCACGATCTCGTGGACGTAGGTATACTGCTGATGGCTGAACGGGTATGCCATATAGGCGACCTGCGCCGCGTACTGCGCACAGGTGGCGTTCGCCGTGCCGTGCGGGCTGAGCGCCGACGCGAGATTGGAGATCAGCGTGATGAAGCTCTTATTGATGTCGTTGGTTTCAAACATCATTTTTTTGAGGTTATCTACCGTGTAGCCGGAGGTGTTGATTGACGAGGAGGACATCAGCGCATACTGCTTGATTAAATAGTCCAGATCGCCGCGCAGCTTGTCCTCGGACTCGCCGTTGACCGCGTCGGTGAGATACTCCCGGTAGGCGGAAAGCGCATTGAGAACGCCTGCGTTCGTGAGATAGTTTTTCACGTCCGATTGCCATGCGTTGTTCAGGTTATCTTTGGCACCGGAAAGATTTTGATCGGCGAGCATGGAGGTGATGTAGGCGTCGTCGGAGGCGATCTGCTCTTCCAGCTCCTTGAGCTCGTTGAGGATCTCCTCGCACAGCTCCTTGAGCTCCTCGATCGCGATCTCCTCGGTGCTCATGAAAGCCCATTCCTCGATCACGGAAAAGACCTTCTGCACATCGCCGTTGCCGGTAGCCTCGCCCACGGCGTCCATGCCCATGCAGATCGCGCGCAGACCGTCGTCGATCATCTGCTCTACCGCCTGCTCCGCGATGGCGTTGCCGACAGGCGCGCTGTCATCTGTCGCGGCGGCGCCGGAGACCATGCCGACCGTCGCCATGGAGACGAGCACGCACAGCGACAAAAATGCCGCGCACAATCTTTTGGATATTCGTTTGACCATATTAACACTCCCTTGTTTCTGATTATCCATTTTATTTATAACAAAAATCGCTAATTTTTTCAAGTGGTTTGGGACAAACGGTCAAAAATAGGGACGAACGGTATGGAGTTTTTCCTGTTTTTGCGCTGTTCGGAAGATACGGAAAACGATTGATTTTATACCGGCGTTATGATATAATATAAAAATCAGGCTGATAAATGATTAAAGCAGAGGTGTCATATGATGAAAAAAAGAATCCTATCCGCAGTACTGTCTGTGATGATCGTGCTGGTCTCCCTGACGTTTGCCGTCCCCACGGTATACGCGAATGAAGATCTGAGGTTCTCGCAGGAGTATATGAGCTCGCCGTTTTATGAAAAACTGACCGCAGCGCTTGCAAACAGCGAAAACAAGACCGCGATGCAAAAAACGCTGGCGGCGGCGCTTTCACAGGAAGGCTATCAGAACTATTCGACGCAGGGCGTCGATCTCGAGCAGGCGCGCGCCGACGGGCTTTTGTGGACGGGCGCCGAGCTGAGGATGAACGCTTATCAAACCGGCAACACCGAATACACCCGCTGGGCGCAGCGCTATATTATGGACTGCGCTGAGGGGGAAGAGTACTATGACATGGATTGGTGCGCTATTTTTGTGAGCTGGTGCCTGTATCAGGCAGGCTACAATGACGACGCAAGACTCAAAAGATACTACTATGCCTACTGCGCCGAGCCGAGGATCGAGTTAGACGCCGACAGCTGGATACTGGCTTACAACTTTAAGCAGCAGGGCGTTTACTACACCCCAAAGGCGCACCACAAGCTCGACAAATACAATTGGAACACCTACTACCATATCGACGTTGACCCGTTTGATATCCCATATCAGCCGGGCGGGCTTCTTTTCGTCTCTTGGGACAGCTCGGGAGCCTATTTTGATCACGTCGCTATCGTCGTAGACTACGACGAGGATACCCATGTGCTGACCTACACCAACGGCAATTCCGGCGGTCAGGTGATCACACGTCAGATCGATCTGGACGTCGAGGAGGAGTTCCGCGGACAGCAGTTTGCCAAGAACAGTGACCGCATTATGGCTTATGTGGAGTATGACAACATCCTGCCGCTCGAGCCCAGAGAGCTCACCGTGGCGACTCCCGCGATCGAATGGGACCGCATCGGCAACTCCGCCGTCAAGATACAGACGGATTCAGAGTCGGTCATCGGTTCGGTATCGGTGGACGGAAAATACCTCGGCTCCAATGTCGAGAGCAATATGCTGCTCCACGAGGGTCTGCTCACGATCGGAAGGTCTGAGCTTGTTTCATACAGCTTGGGCACGCATCAGATGCTGCTGACCTTTGACGACGGCGCGGTCCCCGTGACCCTCACGATCTATGAATCGTATCTGATAGGCGACGCGAACCATGACGGCAAAATCACGATCAACGACGTGACGGACATCCAGCGTTTGCTCGCCGAATTGACAGAGGACCCGAGCGGCACCGTGGCGCGCCGCTGCAATGTGGACGGCGAAGAGCTGAGCGTTACCGATGTCACCGCGATCCAGCGTTTTCTCGCCGAGTTTGCGCATGATCCGTACCACATCGGAAGCGAGGCGAGGGATTTCGGCAGTGAAACGGACGAAAATGCGCTGCCGTTTGTTCCGGACTGACGCTCGCTTTGCACGAAAATAATATCTGAAAACACCCGCCTCGGCAATCGTCAAACTGATCGTTTGCCGGGGCGTTTCGGGAGGTAAGAATGAAATATCCAAATGCTTCGATCGGCATCAGAAGAATCTATGTTTCCGAGATCATCGCCCTGATCGCCTCGATCATCACAGCCGTTTCTTCCGTCATCTTTATGGCGTGCTATGAGGATCCCGCGCTGATCGCTGCGGCGGGAGTATTCAACATAGCGGTGCTTGTTTCCCTGTCGATATTTATCTTTTCCTATATTATGCAGATCACCGGGATCGTCCGCGCGACTAAGGACGAACCCGCGTTCAGGGTATCCCTGATCGCGATCATCGCCGCTTTGGTGATCACCGTCCTGGAGTGCTTCTTCTTTGCGGGCAACCCTCTCGTCACGTTTATTCTGGAGCTGGCGGGAGATGTCGCGGAGTTCTTTTTGGTGCATTACATCATCCACGGCATCATGCACATCTCCGATCACCTCGGGAGAGACGATATCGCAAAAAAGGGAAAGCGTATCTTCCGAGTCATTTACATCGCCATCGGCTTTGAGGTCATCGTGCGGATTTTTGAAGTGATTTTCGGCAAAAAGGTCGGGGAAGAGCTTGCCATGCCCTTCGGGTTAGCCGCGGATATTCTGAGTGTGGTCGAGTATATTCTCTTCCTGTCGTACATCGGAAAGGCAAATAAACTGTTAAAGGAAAACGAAACGACCGCCCGCTGAAGCGATCATGCGGCGCTGTCCGGAAGCTCTCTGTGAGAACGGCGAGCCCTGTCGTTTTCGACTCTCGATCGCTTATCCGAATCAATAAAGCGAAGGCAGAAGAACGTCAAACACGTTTTCTTCTGCCTTTTTTCGTTTTGAGTCCTTGGTGAAAAGCAAAAAATAACAAATAATTCCCCAACAATCTTGAAAAAATTAGTAAATAGGAGTATAATCATAACAATCCTATTATGGAACCGATTATTGCTTAGGAGGCGATCTTTATGAAAAAACGCATCATTTCCGTCATTGTCTGTATCCTGCTCCTTGTCGGGATGCTCCCGCTGACGGCGTTCGCTGCCGATGCGGCAGCGGAGAACATCGAATTGATCGAGGGGACTTATGCGCCGGGACAGGTCGTCGTTCTGTTCAAAAACAGTGCGATCGACACCGATTCCGTTCCGAAGAAAGGCGAGCTTGCTTCGGTCGGCGCGAACCTCGGAGAGATGATGGACGCATCCTCCTCGGCGCGCGAGGCTTACGCTGCCGCGGACGAAGAGACCGATATTCTCTCGAAAAGCTTGGGCGCGGACTTTGTGCTGGAGGATACGCTGGTATTTGACGACGCTCCCGAGCGCGAGGAGCTGCTTCCCTCGGTAGGCGCGTCAGCCGATCCGGTATCGCAGGACGAGCTCACCGTCGCGCTGGTCTCGTCGGATAAGTACGACACGGCGACGATGATCAGACTGCTCGGCAGAAACAAAAACGTCGTGAAGGCGGAGCCAAACTACTATGTCTATCCGACGAGCTTTGACGATTATGCGCTCAACGATCCCTACAACAGCTATCTGTATAACGTCAACTCTCCCGCTGCCCGGAACACCGGCGGCGAGCAGGTGGACGACCGCGGAACCGCTGCGCAGGAGGCGCTGTCGATCAACGCCTCGTCCGCCTGGAAGAAGCTGACCGGCGACGAGGATGAGGTCGTGGTCGCCGTCGTCGATACGGGCGTGCTCGCAGAGCATGAGGATCTCAGGGACATGATGTGGACGAACCCCGGCAACATCGGTCTGAAAGGCGTACACGGCTATGACTTTTACAATAACGACGGCGATCCGACCGACGATAACGACCACGGCACCCACTGCGCCGGCACGATCGCGGCGCAGGCGAATAACCTCAAGGGCGTTGCGGGCGTCGCATCGAAAGCCAATGTCAAGATCATGGCGCTCAAGATGCTGGGCAGCGACGGTTCAAGCGGAAACAGTAAAGGGACCGTTTATCAGGGTTTCGGGTGCTTCCACTATATCCATAAGGCGGTCATGGGCGGCGTCAATGTCGTCGCCGTCAACAATTCATGGGGAGGCGCCGGCAGCTCCGATATCTATGACGAAGTGATCTCTGTTTTGTGCGAGGACGGTGTGATCTGCTATATAGCCGCATCCAACGACGCAGCGGACAACGACCGCACAGCAGTGCATCCGGCTAATTCGGGATGCGACAACGTGATCACTGTCGGCGCGGCGGATATCACGGGGCAGCCTGCGGGCTTCTCCGATTACGGAAAAACCTCCGTCGACGTTTTCGGCCCCGGAATGAACATCCTTTCCACTGTTTCCGGTGACAACTGGTATCCGATGCTCTATGACGCGGAGCGGTTCAACGCGACCGCCGCGTATTACGGCGAGTTCAATGCCGACACCGCCGTCACGGAGGGCACGATCACGCCCTCTGTCGGCAGTAAGGCGGGAGAGGACGTCAAGCCGTTCGGCAGCCTGCAATTCGTCAAGCAGCGCTTTCTGGCTGACGATGACGACTATGAGGTACCGGACGACGCTGTGCTCGAGCTCTCTGTCGAGCAGGGCAGGCATCTCCACGCGGAGAATCCCTATCGGCTGAAAATCACCGTCAAAAATGCGCAGTACGGCGAGATGTACTTTATCAGCTTCCCCTACGAAAAGGATCCGCAGACCGACGTAGACAATATATGGGTCGCCATTGACACGGAAAGCATCGCAAGCAGCGACGGTTCCCTTGCGACCTTCTACGCGGGAGATTTTTATCGGGATGAAGACGGAAATTGGGCGTCCGGAGGTGTCGTTGGAGTCGGGACAACCGATTTCGAGCGTGATCGGATGGCGCGCCACTTTTCCCAGAAGGGCAGCGGAATCCTGCACAGCGTGGAGGAGGACGCCGAAGATAATGAGTCGAGCTTCGGTCTGCTTTTGGTCAATGATTACGAGGAAGGAGAGGCGCACGACGTCTCCATCTATCTCGACTCTATCGCGATCTCCAAGCCCGAGCTCGCGCTCGAGCCCAACACCTCTTACACCCTGATGTCCGGCACCTCACAGGCGACGCCTGCCGTCTGCGGTGCGGGCACGCTGCTGGCGGCGCTCAATCCGAGGCAGGAGGGCGAATCCGGCGCCGATTACGTGGGCAGGATCCGCGCAAAGCTTTTTGCCTGTGTCCGTCGGACGGACGCCTTAGCCGATCTGTGCTCCACGGGCGGCTATGTCGACCTTTCCCTGATCGACTCGGCGATCCCCTCCGTCTCAAACGCCCTGTGCGACACAGTGAACGAGAGTATTATTTTGACCGGTGAGAACCTGTTTGCCGGCAGTACCGTGACATACAGGCGGCTGGCGGTCGACGGCGCAGGGGAAGAAGCGCTGCCCGACGATATGCCGGTGGAGTATGCCGCCGACGGGTCTAAGCTTATCATTCACCACGCGAAGCGCCTGTTCTCCACCTATACCGCGTTTACCGTAACGGCGCCGAGCGGCGCGGCGGGCACGGGCAAGTTCTTCCTCGTCAAGGGGCAAAGCAAGCTTCCCGTCGTCAACTCTTTCAGGCAGTCAGAAGATATGGGCGCGGTCTCGGTACCCTTTCTGGTGACAGACGCCGAAGGCAGGGGCTTGTACGGCTATTACCCCCGGACCTACGAGATCTGCCGGTACGACGGCGAGCAGTTCATCACCTATCGCGACACCAACTTACGCGAGGCGATGAGAAAGTATCTCATGGATAACGGAGAAGATGTCTATTCCGTGTATAACGATCACACCTTCACCTACTATCCTTCTAACACGCCGATCTTTGAAAACGGCGTCATCTACATGCCGATCATCCTCTACATTCCGGAGGAAGCGGAAGAGGGAGAGAAACAGGAACAGGAAGAGGAACAGGAACAGAAAGAGAAACAGCCCGACACGCGCAAGGACTGTTATCTCGCGTCCTTCGACCTCAACAGCGACGATCATCACTGGCAGATTACCGGGATGACGATACCGCCCGACGCGTTTTGGCTGGACGATGCGACATCTCTGACCCCGATCTTCTTTAACGGCAAGCTCGTCTATATCGGCGACAGCATCCTGCTCGGAGAAGAGGACAGCGCGCTTCCGGTATACAGCTATGACCTGCGCACAAAGGAATGGACAAAGGAGCCCGAGCTGCCGTATGTTGCCGATGGCTTTGACTGTGTACCGCATGACGGCAGGCTCTATGTGATGTTCGGCTGTGATCCCGACACTTCTTTACCCAATGAAGAAAGGATACTCTCCGAGGTGTGGTGCTTCGACGGGGAGAAATGGGAGAAAAAGCATGATGATCTCCGCTATGTCGGAAGGGTCATCGACGCCCAGGGCGTTCTGTTCCATCCCGACGCGCTCACCGCGGTAAAGAACGGAATAGTATTTGTCGGAGCGTCGGTGGATGGGGGAGGAAATATGTTCCTCTATCATACCGATACCGATCAGATAGAACCGCTGTACTACACCCCCTTCGATTCGATCACGGATACATCGGGTGAGCAGTCCTGTGTGGCAACGCGCGACGGTATCTATTATCTTTACAGTACCGGCGACGAATCGAATAACGGCTGGGATCTCTGTCTGCTTCCCGTCGACAGCGGAGCATACGAGAGCCCGTTTGAGGATTATCTGCCCGGCGACGCGAACCTCGACGGCAGGGTGGACATCCGCGACGTGACCGCGATCCAGCGCCATATCGCGAATTTTGATATACTCTCGGGCAAAGCCCTTCTCGCCGCCGACGCGAACGGCGACGGCAAGGTGACGATCGAAGACGCGACCCTGCTGCAAATGTTTTTCGCGGAATTTGACGTTGTTCTCGGTCAACAGTCTGCATAGAATATTCACATTATCTTTTTGGCACCTGAAATTTTTTCGGGTGCCGCTTTTTTTCGGACAATCCGCTGACCTGTCGTAAAAACACAATGACGTACTTACCCGAGGGCAAGTACGCCATTGCGTTGTCATACGTTAACCTATCCGGTTAGGATAGCAATTTTAGGGGGCAGACACGGCACTGCTGACATGCGCGCCTGCCGGTGAAGGGTAGGAGCTTATTCCAAATAAGAGTCGATAATGATTTGAGCCGCGAGTCTTTTGGTGATACCCGCGTCCATCGCCGATTTTTCCACATATTTGTGGGCGTCGGCTTCGCTCATCCCTTCATGTTCTATTAAAAGCCATTTTGCTTTATTGACGATGCGAAAATCATCCAGCTTGCTTTCTGCCTTTACGGCTTTCTTTTCCAAGGTCCGCAGCCGCTCCCGGGCGCATACCGTCAGAGAGAGCGCCTGTGAGATCAAGCTTCTTGAGGTCGGCTTGCGGACGACAAAAACGCCATGGATGGATTCTTTTGCATAGATTTCTTCAAAGGTGTCGTTTGCGGTGAAAATAACGGCGATCGTTCCGTTGCTGCGGCTGGCGTCGATACAAAGGCGCGAACCGAATTCATCCGTCAGGGGAGCGTTGACAATGACGATGTCATACGGATTTTCGAGCAGCTTGCAGCGTGCGTCCGACGCACTGTGGGAGTTGTCCTTTTGATATTGATCTCCCTGCAAAAAATTGCCGATCTCACGGATGAATTTTTCTCCGGTTGAAACCAATAGCATTCTGTAATGTCGTTCCACATAACTCAAAATCCGCACTCCTTTCTCTGAAAATGCAGTTTTAAAACACTACGGATTTTGTATTTGCGCGTAACGCTTCGGCAGTCATCTCGCTTTCACTGGTGTCGTTTCATTTTCACAGTAGATCCGGGTCACCGACGTGGGAATAAATCGCTTCACAAGAGGCGAATTTTTTGCTTCGATACGCGCTTTTTCAAGGCTGTCGGGAAGACGCGCGGGTTCTTCTTTCATTTCTTCACCCGATGATGGCAGCACATCCTCGTCAACGGGGAGGGGCAGCGCCATTTGATTTTCGATGCCGTCTAAGATCGCGTAGATCATCAACGCGAACGCCAGATACGGATTTGCCCCGGGATCGGGAGAGCGCAACTGCGCACAGCGGACGCCTGACTCTGTTCGTCTGACAGAGATCAATTGCGCGCGGTTGTTTTCCGACCAGGCGATATATTTCGGCGCCTTGTGCTGTCCGAAGCGCATAAAGGATTCTTCTGTCGGATTGAGAAACACCGTCATCCCGGCGATATGGTGAAGAAGCCCCGCGATCGCGTGATCGGTCACGTCCTCTCCGGATTTCGCTTTGACAGATACGGAGATATGCAGCGCCGAGCCGGGTTCATCTTTGAGCGGCTTCGGCGAAAAATCGGCGTAAAGCCCGTTGCGCGCGGCTAAGGTCCGCACAACGCTGAGAAAGGTCACGGTGTTATCCGCAACGGTGATCGGGTCGGAGTAACGGAAATCGATCTCGTTTTGACCCGGTCCCGCCTCATGGTGGGAGCTTTCGGGCTTGATCCCCATCTGCTCAAGTGTCAGGCAGATCTCGCGGCGCACATTCTCGCCCTTGTCGAGAGGCGCGATGTCCATGTACCCGGCGTTGTCATAGGGGATACCTGTGTTGGCGCCCTTGTCGTCTGTTTTGAACAGATAGAACTGCATTTCGGATTTGAAATGAAAACGGAATCCCTTCGTCTCCGCGTATCGGACCGCCTGACGCAGCAGCGCGCGCGTATCGGTCTCAACGGGCTTGCCATCCGCGTAGGTCAGCGTGCAGAACATGCGCACGACCTTGCCGTGCTCGGGTCTCCAGGGGAGGACGGATATGGTCGCGGTTTCGGGGTGAAGCCAAATATCCTTGCCGTAATCGCCGCCGAAGCCCGAGATATAGGAGGCGTCGATCCCGATCCCCTTCTCAAACGCACGCGGCAATTCGCTGCGCTGAACGGAGATGTTTTTCAGTACACCGTAAATATCGCAGAAGGTCAAACGAATGAATTTTACATCCTCTTCCTCGATGTATGTCATCAATTCCTTTTCCGATTGTCTCATTTTCTACCTCGTTTCTTGTATGGTAGAGAATTAGTCAGGCATGCGTCTTTTTGCGGGATTTATACTAATCTCAGATAAAAAGTGGACAAAGATTTGCGAGGATATTTTTCGCAAGACGAGGCGAAGGACGCCGCAAGGCTGGCGCCTTGCAAGGACGA
>CACZWQ010000054.1 GCA_902784855.1 uncultured Ruminococcus sp.
AGGCGACATATTTCCAGTCGGCGCCGTGCCAGATACCGACCACCAAAAAGACGATCAGCGAGGCGACGCTCGTGGGCAGTACCTTGGCGATATGGCCGCCCATCTCGGTCTGACCGAAGCGGGTCGCCTTCATCTTCTTGCTCGCGTTCAGAAAGACATTCGACATCGCGACGGGGTAGAAGAGGTAGTTTTTCAGCCACGCGCCCAGCGAGATATGCCATCTGCGCCAGTATTCGCTGATGGACTTCGAGAAGTAGGGGCGCTTGAAGTTGTCGATCATGTCGATGCCGAAGATCTGCGCCACGCCGCGGGAGATATCGATGCCGCCCGAGAAGTCGGCGTAGAGCTGGACGGCGTAGAGCAGGACGATAAAGGTCAGCGTCGTGCCGTTGTAGCTGCCGTAGTCGGCGGTGACGGTGTTGATGGCGATGACGGCGCGGTCGGCGACGATCAGCTTTTTGCAGAAGCCCCAGAGGATCAGCTCCATGCCGTGCTTCATGCGGGTGAAGTCGAATTCATGCGGCTCAAAGAGCTGATGGGCGAGCTGGTCGTAGATGCTGATGGGTCCCTGTACGATCTGCGGGAAGAACGAGACGAAGAGCAGCAGCTTTGCCGGATTGCGCTGCGCCTCGGTCTTTTCGCGGTAGACGTCGACGATGTAGCCCATCGACTGGAAGGTGTAGAACGAAATGCCCAGCGGGAGAAACAGCGTCAGCGTCGGGACGGAAAAGTCCGTGCCGAAGATGCCGAGCAGGTCGTTGAGGCTGCCCGCGAAGAAGTTGTAGTACTTCAAAAAGGCGAGCACCCCGAAATTGATGACCAGCGCGAGGGTCATCACCAGGCGCTTTTGCACCTTGATGCGGTTTTTATAGGCTTTCTTCTGTTCGCGGTCCCATTCCTTTTTCTTTTCCTTGAGCAGCGCCTTCGCGTTTCGGGAGATCCTGCTCAGCCAAAGCGCGATCAGATAGGTGCTCAGGGTGGTGATGAGGATGAAGGCGGCGAATTTATAGCCCGCGACGGCATAGAAGAACATGCTCGCCGCCAGCAGGACCGTCCACTTATATTTCTTTAAGGGAAACAAAAAGTAGACGAGCATCGTCGCCAGCACGAAGAAGATAAAATTCAATGAGGTATAGGTTATGTTGAATAACACAATATCCACCCTTTTAGATTATTAGAGTTAAGGAGCCGGCGGCTGCTCAAAAGGCGCGCGGCTCAAGCCCCGGGGTATTGAGCACGTCAGAGCGCAGCATTTCGCGGATGACGGTCAGCCCCTCCTTTTCCGACCAGACCGAGACGACGGGCATCTCTCTGCTGAGGAACACCGCCATGCCCTCGGTGACCGAATAGGCGCCGGTGCGGCAGAATACCAAGGTGTCGCCGATTTTCAGGTCGTCGAGCGGTATGTTGCGCGTCAATACGTCCTCGGTGGTGCAAAGGCTGCCGCAGAGTGTCCATGGGGCGGTCTCGCCGCAGTCGGCGCGATCCTTGAGGTGGATGATCTGCGGGATCAGCATGCCCTTTAGCTGTCCGTCGTATTTGAGCTGGTTCAGACCGCCGTCGACGATCGCGTAGTTCACGCCGTAGTTCGACTTGACGTCGATGACCTTCGTCAGGTAGTATCCGCAGGGCGCCGCGAAAAAGCGACCCATCTCGACGGTCAGGTCGACCTGCTCGGACAGCGCGCGGATCCGCTCTCCGACGGATGAGAGGCGCTCCTCCTCGAGCGCGTCGGCATCACTGTCGAAGTAATCGACGCCCAGCCCCGTGCCGTATTCGACGCGCTCGACGGTGAAGCCGAGGTCGTCCTGCACGCGGGCGAGCAGCTCTTCGAGGTATTCGAGCTCGCGCAGGATGGGCTTAGCCTTTTTCTTCTGGGTGCCCGTGAAGTAGTGGATGCCGACGATGCGAATGCCGGGGTAGGAGGAGCGGCGGCGGATGATGTCCCACACCTGCGCCTCCTCCATGCCGAACTGGCTGCCGCCCTTGACGTCGGTGACGCGCAGCAGCACGGGAAAGACCGTGCCGCGTCTTTGCGCCTCGCGGTCGATCAGCTCGACGTGCAGCAGGCTTTCGGCGGTAAAGGTGCCGACCTCGTCCTCGGCGGCGCGGCGCACATCCTCCTCGGTCTTGTTGACGCCCGAGAAGATGATTTTCTTTTTGTCCACGCCCGTCCTTTCACAGACGGTCAGCTCGCCGGGGCTGCACACCTCGATCTTGTCGAAGATGTCGGGCAGCCTGCCGAGCAGGAAGGGGTTTGCCTTGATGGAGAAGCAAAGCCCCGTTTTTTCTCCGAAGCAGCGGCGCACCAATGCCGCCCGCTTTTCAAACGCGTCCAGATCGAAGAGATAGGCGGGCGTGGGAAGCTGAGCGGCAAGCGCGGTCAATGTTTCCGTGCGCATGGTTTATTCGTCCTGAAGCTCTTCGATCAGCGCCATCATCGCCTCGGCGGAGTTGAAGTTCTCGGGAACGAGGTTGTTGGGCTTGATCTCGATGTCGAACGCGTCGTTGAGCTCGCCGACCAGCGCGACGATATCAAAGGAATCGAGCACGCCGTCGGTGATCAGCGCGGTCTCGCTTGCAAAGTCGACGTCGGGTCTGAGTTCTTCCAAAATCTGCATTAATTCATCCATGTTCTTGTTTCCTTTCATCGTTTAAGATAGTTGTTGAGTGCTTGCATGTCTGTTTTGCCGTTGGGCAGGGTGGGCAGCGCGTCGAGACAGACGAGCTTGCGCGGCACCATGAACGCGGGCATGTTTTGTCTGAAATAGAGTACAATTTCCTTCGAGGTCGCCTGACCTGTGTAGAAAAGGGTGAGGGTGGCTTTTTCTTTCAGGTAGATCGCGCAGCAGTCTGTCACGCCGTCTACCTTTTTGGCAGTCTCCTCGATCTCGCCCAGCTCGATGCGGTGGCCGAGGTGCTTGATCTGGCGGTCCTTTCTGCCGTGGAAGTGCAGCACGCCGTTTTCGTCGAGGCTGCCGAGGTCGCCGGTCTTGTAGATCAGCTCGCGGTAGTCGGGATTGAGCGGGTTCTGCATAAAGGACTTCGCGGTCTGCTCGGGGTTGCCGTAGTAGCCCAGCGCCAGCACGGGACCCGTCACGCAGATCTCGCCCGTCTGACCCGCCGGGGTGGCGGTGTTGTCCTCGTTGAGCAGAAAGACGCGGTAGTTGTCATAGGGCTTGCCGATCGGCAGGACGGTGTCGTCGTCGACCTGACCGGGCACGACATAGTAGGTGCAGGAGGCGGTCGCCTCGGTGGGGCCGTACTGGTTGACATAGAGCACGTCGGGCAGGTGCTGCTGCCAGATCTTGAGATACCGGCAGGGCATGACCGAGCCGGAGAAGCAGAGCTTTTTCAGGTATGCGGGCTTGTCGACGTCAAAGGCGCCCAGCTTGGCGGGCAGCTCCACGCCCGCGACGCTCCAGCACAGGGCGGTGATCTTTTCGCGGTTGAGCGTCTCAAAGAGGGCGGTGGGGACGGCAAACTCGTTTTTCGGGATGATGTAGGTCGAGGCGCCGAAGCTGACGGGGAAGTAGATGTCCCTGACAGCGGCGATATAGTCGAGCGGGCTCTGGTTGCCGAGGATGTCGTGCTCGTCGATCGAGAGCACCTTGCCGACGGCGTCGATGTAGCACATCAGCGACTGGTGCGAGGTGATGACGCCCTTGGGCACGCCGGTGGAGCCGGAGGTGAAGATCACATACAGGGGAGAGGTGCACACGAGCGTGGCGGCGCGACGGGCGAGCAGGGCTTCGTCCGGCTCGGTGTCGCGGATGTCCTCAAAGACGATGATCTCGCCCGCAAAATCGAGCGACCGGGCGGTCTCGAGATGAGCGCGGTCGACGAGCATGAAGTCCGCCTTGATGACGCCGATGATCTGATTGAGCCGCGCCTTGGGCATGTCGCCGTCCATCGGCGCGTAGAAGCAGCCGGCGCGCACCGCGCCGAGAAAGCAGGCGGGCGTGAGGACATGCCGTCCCGACATGACCGCAACGGGTGCGCCTGCGGGGATCTTCTTCGCCAGAAAGGTGCCGACCGACTTGGTCAGGCGGTCAAAGTCGCCGAAGGTGATTTCAGCCGAGTCGTCCTTGAACATCACCTTGTCGGCATAGGCTGCCGCGGTTCTGTCCAGACGGTTGAGAATAGAAGTTTCCATATGGTTTTCCTTCCTGAATCTGATAATCATACATTTTTATATTATAATGGAATTTGAGTTAAAGTCAATGCATTTTCGCAAATATTGAGAGAATTCCGCGAAATCCATAGATATTTGCCCGCGCCCGCTCCCGCGGCAGCGTGACGCTGCACCCAATCCGCGCAACAGGCGTTTGTTAGAAAGGTCAGGTTTTTATCCCGCGCTATAACGCGGGCTGTTTGGTTGCCGTTTCTATAAACTTTTAACTCGCGGACTGCTGCTACAGCCGTAGTCAGGAATGAATTGGCTGCGCCATGAATTGCCCTTCGGGCATGAATTTACCTTCGGTCATGAATTGGCTTCGCCATTGATTTATCCCGTACCCGAACGCGGGATATAAAGGTCGCCGTTCATGCGAACGCTTTCACTCGCGGACTGCCCACCGTGGCAACGGTTATAGGGGGAGGCTATAGCTGCTTATAGGTTTTCTGTATTGGACAAAACCTACTAACATAGTATATAATTGACTCAACAAAGCAAGGGAGGAACCACCATGACGATGCTTTTGAGAGTGCTCACCGGCGCGAACCGGAACACGGCGCGAATGTGCAGGCGCTGATCCCGTTGAACGCATTCCGATATATTACTATTAAATTTGAGAAAGAGGTATTGACCATGTCAGAATATAGATTTGAAACCAAACAGCTCCACATCGGACAGGAACAGGCAGACCCCGCCAGCGACGCGCGCGCTGTGCCGATCTACGCGACCACCAGCTATGTTTTCCATAACGCCGAGCACGCGGCGGCACGCTTCGGACTCGCCGACGCGGGCAACATCTACGGAAGACTCACCAACTCCACACAGGGCGTGTTTGAGGAGAGGATCGCTGCCCTCGAGGGCGGCGTCGCGGGACTCGCTCTCGCCTCGGGCGCGGCGGCGATCACCTACACGATCCAGGCGCTTGCCAAGGCGGGCGAGCACATCGTCGCACAAAAGACCATCTACGGCGGCTCCGCGAACCTGCTCTCGCACACGCTGCCGCTCTACGGCATCGACACCACCCTGGTCGACATCCATGATCTCGAAGCGGTCACTGCTGCGATCCGCCCCAAAACCAAGGCGATATATATAGAAACCCTCGGCAATCCCAACAGCGATATCCCCGACATCGACGCGCTCGCCGAGATCGCGCATGCGCACGGCCTGCCGCTTGTGATCGACAACACCTTCGGCACGCCCTACCTGATCAGACCGATCGAGCACGGCGCGGATATCGTTGTCCACTCTGCCACCAAGTTCATCGGCGGTCACGGCACCACCCTCGGCGGCGTGATCGTCGACGGCGGCACCTTCGATTGGGCTGCCTCGGGCAGATACCCGTGGATCTCCGAGCCGAACCCCAGCTACCACGGCGTCAAGTTCACCGAAGCCGCGGGCAAGGCTGCCTTTGCCACCTACATCCGCGCGATTTTGCTGCGCGACACGGGCGCCTGCATTTCGCCCTTCGCCGCCTTCTTGCTCTTGCAGGGCACCGAGACCCTCTCGCTGCGGCTCGAGCGCCACGCGGAGAACTCCGAGAAGGTGCTCGCTTATCTCGTCAAGCATCCGCTGGTCGAGAAGGTCTATCACCCCTCGCTTGCGGATCATCCCGACCATGAGCTGTATAAAAAGTATTTCCCGAACGGCGGCGGCTCGATCTTCACCTTCGACATCAAGGGCGGCAAGGAGGAGGCATTCCGCTTCATCGACGGCCTGAAAATCTTCTCGCTGCTCGCGAATGTCGCGGATGTCAAGTCGCTGGTCATCCATCCCGCCACCACCACCCACTCTCAGCTCACCGACGAGGAGCTGGACGCGGCGGGAATCCATCAAAACACCATCCGCCTCTCCATCGGCACCGAGCATATCGACGACATTCTCGCCGATCTCGAAAAGGGCTTTGCGGCTGTTGCCGGATAAAGCTTATATATAATAAAAGCTGTCGCTTCGTGCGGCAGCTTTTTTCGAATAAAGAATATTGTTCAGTCACAACGCGCCGTCAGGAACGGTCGCGCAGGTATTTTTCGACGATGTAGCGCGGGCGGCGCTTGGTTTCCAAGTAGATCTTGCCGATATATTCGCCGATGATGCCGATGGCGAGCAGCTGCAAGCCGCCCAGCGCCCAGATGGAGCAGAGGGTGCTTGCCCAGCCGCTGACGGCGGCGCCCACAAAGAAGCTGATGACCGAGTAGATGATCATGATCAGGCTGACAAGGAAGATCACCAGTCCCAGCCACGTGATCATGCGGATGGGCTGGATGCTCAGCGAGGTGACGCCCTCCCAAGCCAGCGCCAGCATTTTTTTGAGCGGATACTTGCTCTCGCCGGCAAGGCGCTCAAAGCGCTCGTACTTGACGATCGCCGACTTGTAGCCGATCATGGGCACCATGCCGCGCAGGAAGATATTGGTCTCGCGGTAGAGCGAGAACGCCTGCAGGGCGCGCTTACTCATCAGCCGGAAGTCCGCGTGATTGAAGATGACCTTAGCGCCCATCTTGTCGAGAATCTTATAGAACGACTCGGCGGTGAAGCGCTTAAAGAAGGTATCGGTCGCGCGCTTGGAGCGCACGCCGTAGACGACGTCGCAGCCCTCCTCGAATTTTTCGAGCATTGTGTCGAACGCGTTGATATCGTCCTGCAAGTCGGCGTCGATGGAGATGACCGCGTCCGCCTTGTCCCTAAGCGTCATCAGACCCGCGAGCAGCGCGTTCTGGTGGCCGCGGTTGCGGGTGAGCTTGATTCCCTGAAAGATCGGGTTCTGCTCGTGCAGCTCGGCGATGATCTCCCATGTCTTGTCCTTGGAGCCGTCGTCGATAAAGACGATGCGGCTGTCGGAGGTGATCTTTTTCTCCGACATCAGCTCGTAATACTTATTCAGCAGCTTTTCTGCGGAGTCCCACAGCACCGCTTCTTCGTTATAGCAAGGGATCGCCAGATAGAGTTTTGTCATATTGGTATGCCTCGGTTTCGATTATTCTTTCGGCGGCAAAGCACGCGCGCCTGTCGCTTCATAATATAATACGTTCTGAGGAAATTGTCAAGGCGGCGGGGGGAGTTTTTTCATTTTGATCTTCCGGTGCCCGCGCGTCAAATACCGGATTCTCTTGTAAGATTTCACAAAAGTGTGTCGGTTTCCTCTGAAAAATTTAAAAAATCTCTTGTAAACAGGCGCTGTTTGTATTATAATGATAAGGAATAGAAATCAAAAACCATCTTGTTTGGAGGTAATGATATGGCAGAACAAAAATCTATTGCGGTATTGACCAGCGGCGGCGACGCCCCGGGTATGAACGCGGCTGTCAGAGCGGTCGTGCGTGCGGGCATCAACAAAGGCATGCGCGTTTTCGGCGTCTACCGCGGCTATAACGGCTTACTCAACGGCGAGATCGAGGAGATGAATCTCCGCTCGGTTTCGGACATCATCGGCAACGGCGGCACCATGCTGTACACCGCCAGAAGCGAGGAGTTCAAGCAGAAGGAAGCGCAGGAGCGCGCGGCGGACTTCTGCCGCAGTCAGGGCATCAGAGGCGTGGTCGTCATCGGCGGCGACGGCTCCTTCCGCGGCGCAAGAGCGCTGACCGCTGCGGGCATCAACTGCATCGGCGTGCCCGGCACGATCGACAACGACATCGCCTGCTCCGAATATACCGTCGGCTTTGACACCGCGATGAACACCGCGCTGGAGATGGTCGACCGCATCCGCGACACCGCGCAGTCTCACGACCGCTGCTCCATCGTCGAGGTCATGGGCAGACGCTGCGGCGACATCGCCCTGCAAACCGGTATCGCCACCGGCGCGACCGCCATCCTCGTTCCCGAGGTGGAGTACAACATCGAGCGCGACGTCATCGCCCGCATCATCAACACCCAGAAAACAGGCAAAAAGCACTTCATCATCGTGGTGGCGGAGGGTGTCGGCGGCGTGCGCGACTTGGCAAAGTATATCGAGCGCCGTCTCGGCATCGAGGCGAGAGCCACCATCCTCGGTCATGTACAGCGCGGCGGTTCTCCCACCGTGCGCGACCGTGTCGTCGCCAGCCAGATGGGCTATGAGGCGGTATCGCTGCTCGATCACGGCATCGGCAACCGCGTGGTCGTCATGCGCGACGGCAAGATCACCAACCTCGACATCAACGAGGCGCTGGATATGGAGCGCGTGTTCGACAAGAAGCTCTACAAGATCGCGATGTCCATTTCTATCTGATACAACAACCATCATCATCATGCGGGCGGACAGGGTTCGCCCGTGTTTACTATGGGAGAGGAACGCTTATGCTCTCAAAATTGCAGAAAATCGCCAAGGATCTGATCATCTATTCCGCTCTGGTTTCGGAGTATGAGCGGCTCGACTTCAAGGACGACGCGCTGGCGGGCGTGCGGGCGAATTACTTCAACGCCAACTGCGCCGCGCAGAACGAAAAAACGGAGCTGACCATCAGCGGCAAGCCCCACAGCCTGTCCTGCTCGATGCGGCTCGGCGCGCCGCTCTCGTGGAAGATCTCCTGCGACAACCTCCCTGTCCAGACGGTCAGGCGCGCCTCCGACGGCAGCTATTCCGTGATGTCCTACGGAGCGAACGGCGTCATCTTTAAACGGCAGTATTTTGACCTCAACCACCTTTGGCTGCGCACCGAATACTATGACCGCGTGCTGGAAAACCGCATTTCGGCGGTCATTTCTCCCAAGCGCGTCGAGGGCTTGGTCGTGCTGCGCCTGCAAAAGTATTTGGCGACGGGCGTTTCGATCCGCGATCTGTACCCGTCTCTTCTGCCGCCGAAGAAGCGCTGCGCGGCGCTGATCTATTCCAACTCGGGCATGATCTGGTACGACGCGCGCTTCAAGCCCGAGCAGACCAAGCCGCAGGCGGAGGAAATGCCGCAAAACGGCTTCCGCTTCACCAAGGAGGCGTTCGTCTCCGAGCGGGTCAGCGACGTGCTGGGGCTGCGGCAGGCGGATTATCTCAGCAGCAGTGATGTGCCGCGCCATGCGGAGGAGCCTGTTCCCGAGCAGACCGAGCCCGAGACCTATTCGGCGTATGACCGGATCGAGCACATCCTGTTCGAAGCGCATAAAACGAATAAGAATATCTTCGGTGAGCTGGCAAGCCTGAGCACCGATCAGAGCGCGCCCGAAGAAAAGCCTGCCGAAGAGAAGTCGGCGGACATGCCTGCCCCGGAAGTGCCGGAAGCACCGGAAGCACCGGAAAAGGCATTGGAAAAGGCGCCCGAGGAAGTGCCCGAGGAAGCGGCGGAGCCGGAGGTAGTGCAGGTGACCGAGGAAGCCGTTCCCGACACCGTGATCGCGACGAAGAACGGGGTCTATTCCTACTACGGCGCGATGGACGAGAACCACCTGCGCACGGGCAGGGGCAGGACCGCAACGCCGGACGGCATGACCGCCTATGACGGCGGCTATCTCGCCGACAAGCGGCACGGCTTCGGCGTGTGCTACTATAAAGAGGGAAGCCCCAACTATGTGGGCGACTGGAAAGAGGGCAACCGCGACGGCAGGGGCGTCGGATACCGGCTCAGCGACGGCACCATGCATGTCGGCAAATGGAGCGAAAACAAGCCCGAGGGCTTCGGCGCGCGCTTTGACAAGGAGGGCAATTTCCTCGATGTCTGCACCTATGTCGACGGCAAGCGCAACGGCAAGAGCGTTTCCTTTGACGAGGACGGCAATATCGTCGTCAGGCTCTGGCGCGACGGCGAAAAAATCTCCGAAAAGCTACTGCTGTAGCAGCAGGGCGCCTATTGCAAACGTTGCTTAGTGCGTAACGTTTCTGCAACGGCGCGCTATAACGCGGGTTGTTAACTTAACCTTTATTACAAACGTCGGGTGCGCGGATTGGATGGAACGTCACGTTCCCGCGCTACGGCTGTAGCAGCAATCCGCGCGTGAAACGTGTGATTGGGCGGTTTCTTTAGAAGCCCGCGCTATAACGCGGGATAATAACTTAACCTTTTTTATAAACGTCGGGTGCGCGGAGAAAGCGCCCTTGGGCGCCCCGCGACACGCGGGCGGGGAGGATGTTATGTGGAAAGATTTTGAGAAGAATGCGATGATATGGGGTACAAACTTTCTTTGGTTTGCGCTCATCATGGTCGTTGGCGTGGTGGTGGTGCGGCTGCTGCTGATCCCCATCCGCAAGGCGCTGAAAATGTCCAAGGGCGAACACACCGCCAAGACCTTTGCTTTTTCCGTGATCCGCGTCACGCTCTACGGCGCGGTGGTCATCACGGCGCTGGGAACGGCGGGCGTGAACATCACCTCCCTGATCACGGCGCTGGGCGCGGCTGCGCTGACGGCGGGACTCGCGTTTCAGGACATCCTCAAAAATTTTCTCAGCGGCATGATCCTGCTGTTCACCAAGCCGATCACGGCGGGCGACCTGATCGAGGTCGACGGCTTCGAGGGCT
>CACZWQ010000055.1 GCA_902784855.1 uncultured Ruminococcus sp.
GGATCACGGCAAAATCAAAAAAACGCCTGCGGTGATCCTTGCAGCTGCCGCTGCAACCTTCGTCCCGATACCGATGGCATTCATCAGAGCCGTCACCGAAGCAGACGCGAACCTCCCCTTGTTCGCGGTCATGGCGCTGTTCTTTGTCGCTTATCTGCTGCTGTTCGACGTCAAGAAGGCAAAGCTGTGGTATCTTTTCATTTCGACGACCGCGGTATTCTCGTTCGGCGGTCTCGCGACGCATTTTGTCGAAGCGATGTCCGACAATCCGAACGACGAATGGATATCGCTTGCCGTTAAATGGGGCATTTCCCTTTTGTTTCTGATCGCCGAGATCATCTTCCTCAAAAAGCTGACATGGCTTTTCGACAACGGCGACATCGACACGGTTTGGCGGTTCGTTTGGGCGGTTCCGATGATCATCACTGCCGCCAATCTGTTTATGATACCGGAAAACTATGAATTCGTCCGCATCGGCAGGGTGTTTCAGGAATACGTGATGGTCGAGATCATGCTGACCCTGTTTTTCACCGTGTTTCTGGTCATGCAGTACACGATCGCGCACGCCGTCACCAACAGAGCAGAAGCCGAACAGAACGCCCATATCCTCGGCCTGCAGGCGGCGCAGTATGAGAATCTGAAAAAATACATGGACAGCTCCGCGCGGCTGCGGCACGACTTCATTTATATGGCGAAAACCGCGCAGACGCTTGCGGCGAACGGCGAGACCGAACAGCTGCAAAAGCTGCTCGAGGATTACGGCGCCAAGATCGACGCGAACGCCGCGCCGCCGAAATTCTGTGAGCATACCGCGCTCAACGCCATCACCGCCTACTATGCGCGGGAAGCAAGGGAGGCAAATATCGGCTTCACCGCGAAGCTGAACCTCCCGCAGAGCATCATCATCTCGGACTATGAGCTTTGCTCCGTCGCGGGCAATATCCTCGACAACGCCGTTGCAGCCGCGAAGGAAGCCGGGACGGATAAGCCGGAGATCCTCTTTGTCGCCGACACCAAGCCGAACGGCGACCTCTATCTCGCCGTTTCCAATCCCTACAGCGGGTTCGTGCGGGAGGAGAACAAAAAGTACACCTCCACCAAAAGCGAAGGTCACGGCATCGGTCTGGAATCTGTCAAGGCGATCGTCGGCAAGAACAGGGGCTACTGCAACTTCCGCTATGACGGCAGGACCTTTTATTCCGAGATCATGTTGAGGCAGGGCTGAGGGGCGGCGTTCGATACCGAAGCGCGTCAGAATGCAGGGATTTTTCTAACAGCGGTTTTTCGTAAATCATAATATCCTCTCCTGACGATTTTAAAGAATAAAGAAAAAAGAATAAAGAATAGTGAATAATACACCGGAAACGCCCCGAAAACATGCATTATTCTTTATTCGTTATTCTTTATTCGTTATTCTTTATTCGTTATTATTTGAGCCCCTCGACGTCAGACGAGGGGCGTTTCTGTCAAGGATGAGCGAAAAAGATGTATTTTTCAAAAACCGCTGTGGGGTAGTGAACCTGTGTGCAGCAACTAAAACAAATGCGTCAAAAAATCTGTTCGCCCATCCAATACTCTTACGATTTCTATATACTGAGAATGAATCTCATAAAAAACGATTTGCTTGTTGATAATGATAAAACGGTAATCGGATTCGACGTCGTATTTATCAGACAGCTTCATACCCATTTCGGGATTATCCTTTAGCAATGCAATTGTCGTAACCAAAATTGTTTTCAGCTTTTTTGCAGCGGACGGATTTTTCAACTGATTCTCAATATATTCAGCCGTTTGTTCAATGTCGTTGATCGCCGCAGGACGGTACTTGATTATCATAATTCAACTCCCAAACGGGAACACACGTCCTGTTCATCGATCAAATCACCGGATTCCTTACCGGCTTCCAGTTCTTTCATCAATCTCTCCAAGGATTTTGCCCGCAAAAGCTCCGCGTTATCGGAAGTCACCGGAAACGGAAATCCCCCCGCGTTGATGGATTGCTGAATAAAGATGTTGATCGCCTGTGTCAAGGTCAGACCGCTTTGAGAATATATTTCCTCTATCTCCCGTCTGATCTCGGGATTGATCCTGAATCTAAAGGTATCGGTCTTTGGCATAGAAGTTACTTTATCCATCATAACACCTCCTACTCATATTATACTTTAAAAAAATCATTTGTCAACATTTGTGGCTACATTGTGTTAAGTCTATCATAAAACGAAAGCTGCCGACCTTTATCGACAGCTTTCGTTAGTAATTGGTGGAGATGAGGAGAATCGAACTCCTGTCCGAAAGATGTTCGCCGTGAATTTCTCCGAGCGCAGTCGCTATATTGCGATTCCCCCGCCGCGCCGCCTAACGACAGGCTGCGCGGGTCGGTAGCTTCTGATGGATGACGGGGCGCGAAGCAGAGCCCTGTTCACCTTTACCTCTGATCGACGCCTCTTACGCGGCCGAGGTCCTCCGCGCAGAGACGAGCTGCATTAAGCAGCAGCTAAAGAAACTGTATTTTTCTCAGTTATTTTTAAGTTGCGGATTTTATGGCGGTCCCGCACCGCCGCTCGCTTATCAGGGGTCACATCCCCCGTCGAAACCTTTACATCCCCATATATTGTGTTGTATACCGAGCGCTCAAGCTGAGAGCTTGGCGGCTCTCAACTCTTGGCTCTTTCCTTTAATGCTCTTTCAATGTCGCGCTTGGCGGTGCGTTTTGCCATGTCCTCGCGCTTGTCATAGAGCTTCTTGCCGCGGCACAGCCCGACCTGCACCTTGACGCGGTTGTCCTTGAAGTAGAGACTGAGCGGGATCAGCGAATAGCCCATCTGCTTCACCACGCCGAACAGGCGGTTGATCTCCTTCTTGTGCATCAGCAGCTTTCTGACGCGCATCGGGTCGCGGTTGAAGATATTTCCCTGCTCATAGGGCGAGATGTGCATGCCGTTGACAAAGATCTCACCCTTGTCGATCGAGCACCAGCTGTCCTTGAGGTTCACCCTGCCCTGACGGATGGATTTGACCTCGGTGCCGAACAGCTCGATGCCCGCCTCATAGCTCTCCTCGATGAAGTAGTCGTGGCGCGCCTTTTTGTTCTGCGCGATCGTTTTCAGTGAAGCCATCAGATCTCATTCCTGCCTTCCAGCGCCTTTGCCAGCGTATACTCGTCCGCGTATTCCAGATCGCCGCCGACGGGGATGCCGTAGGCAAGGCGCGTCACCTTCACGCCCATCGGCTTGAGGAGTCTGGAGATATAGAGCGCCGTCGCGTCGCCCTCCACGGTGGGATTGGTCGCCATGATGACCTCCGCCACCGACTCTCCCCCGATCCGCGTAAGGAGCTGCTTGATGGTGAGATCGTCGGGTCCGACGTCGTTGAGCGGCGAGATCGCGCCGTGCAGCACATGATAGACGCCCTTGAACTCGCGGGTATTCTCCACGGCGGTCGCGTCGCGCGGCGTTTCCACCACACAGATCACGCTGTGATCGCGGGCGTCGCTTTGGCACACGGGGCACAGCTCGCCGTCGGTGAGGTTGCAGCAGCGGCTGCAATAGCGGATCCTGTCGTGCGCGTCGGTGACCGCCTTGGCAAGCGCGTCTGCCTCCGCCTGAGACAGGTTGAGCACATAGTAGGCAAGCCGCTGAGCGGTCTTATGCCCGATGCCGGGCATTTTTTCGAACTGGTCCACCAGATTCTCCAGCGGAGCCACGTGATATTGCGCCATGATCAAAAGATGCCGGGAATATTGAGTCCGCCCGAGATGGAATCCATCTTCTCTTCCTTCTCCTTGGCGGCGCTTCTCAGCGCTTCATTGGCGGCAGCCATGATCAAATCGGAGAGCATCTCCACATCCTCGGGGTCGACGACCTCGGGCTCGATCTCCACCTTGGTCAGCTCCATCTTGCCGGTGACGGTCACCTTGACCGCGCCGCCGCCTGCGGCTGCTTCATATTCCTTGGCTTCCAGCTCGGCGGAAACCGCTTCCATATCATCTTGGATCTTCTGTGCCTGGCGGGCGAGCTGCTGGATGTTGTTGGCGCCGCCGCCACCGTATCCCTTGGGTAATCTTGCTTTCATTTGAAACTTCCTTTCTATATTATATATGAAAACGCAGTATATTATACTTCTTCCACCGCGATACCGCCGCTTGAGAGATTCTCCTTCAAGCGCTGCAGCGGGTCGACGGTTTCCTGTTCCCTGACGGGCGGGCGATACGGCCCCAGCTTGTAGACCGTGCCCGTGATCTCTTGGATGACGTCGCGGATCTCCTGCCGCCGCTTGCTGTGGCGCAGCAGGTCGAACGCCATGGTGTTGGAGGAATCGATCAGCAGATAGCCGCTGCTCTCATACGCCTTGGAGCCGACAAACGCCGCCGAAATGGAGCGCGAGATCGGCTTGAGCCCCTCGATGACCTCCACCCACTGCGGGAAGGGCACCGCGTTGCGATACAGCTCCTCCAGATTTCCGGCACGCTGCGGTGCAGGCTTGGCGGGCTGCTTTTCCGGCGCTTTCGGCGCCTTGGCGGGAGCAGGCTTCTCCTCCTGCCGGGGCGGCTGCTGCGCGGGCTTCGGCTCCTCTGCCTTCTCCGCAGGCTGCGGCGTCTCCTCGGGCGCTTCCTCATGCTTTTGCTCCGGCTCACTCTGTACGGGCTGCACCTTGACGCCGCGCTTGACTGCGCGCTCCAAGGCGGTCAGCCGCGCGGCGACGGCTTCATTCGTGCCGTCCAGCTCGGGGGAAGACAGCTTCACCAGCGCCATCTCCAGCTCGGTGCGGTCGCCTGTGCCGCGCCCCATGCGCTGATACGCGCGCGCGAGCACGTCCATGTCATAGACGATATCCGCCAGCGACAGATAGTCGCTCTGCGTCTGCGCCTGCTCAAACTCCTCCTCGGACATGACGAGGATGCTGCGCGGGTCGCGGACGGATTTGATCAGCATCAAGGCGCGGAAATGGGCGATCAGCTCGTCGCAGAGCCGCGCCATGTCCTTCGACTCGCCGTAGAGGCGGTCGATGCATTCCATCGCCTTGGCGGTATTTTTATTGATGATGCAGACGGCAAGCTCGTTGAGATAGGCTCTGTCCGCAAGCCCTGCCGCCTGTCTGACGACCCTTTCATCGATGGTCTCGCTGATAGCGATACAGCGGTCGAGCAGCGACAGGGCGTCGCGCAGCGCGCCGTCGGCAACGCCCGCGATCAGCAGCGCCGCCGCGTCGGTCAGGCTGACGTTTTCCTGCCCCGCCACATAGGTGAGCCTGTCGGCGATCGCCCGCGGCGGGATGCGGTGAAAGTCAAACCGCTGACAGCGCGAGAGGATCGTCTGCGGCAGCTTGTGCACCTCGGTCGTCGCGAGAATGAAGATGACGTGCTCGGGCGGCTCCTCCAAGGTTTTGAGGAGGGCGTTGAACGCCTCGGTGGTGAGCATGTGCACCTCGTCGACGATATAGACGCGGAATTTTGCGCGGTTGGGCTTGAACTGCACCTCGTCGATGATATCGCGGATATTCTCGATCTTGCGGTTGGACGCCGCGTCCATCTCCACGACGTCGAGGATACTGCCGTTTTCAATGCCCCGGCAGATCTCGCATTCGCCGCACGGGCTGCCGTTTTGCGGATGCAGACAATTCGCCGCCTTTGCCAGAATTTTGGCGCAGGTGGTCTTGCCCGTGCCGCGCGAGCCCGTGAACAGGTAGGCGTGGGTGAGCCGGTTTTCGATGATCTCATTTTTCAGCGTGGTCGTGATATGCTCCTGACCCGCCACATCCTCAAAGGTCTTGGGACGCCATTTGCGGTAAAGCACCTGATACAAGCGACACACCCCCCGCACAAGATACGACAAAGTGCAAGCTACCCCCGTTCAAATAAGAGAACGACAGACTGACTGTATCGCATCGGAAATACTGCTTAATGCTGCTCGGTTCCCCGCCTGACATGGTTCACAGACCCCAATCGCACAGGGCCTGTCGTTCACTTATTTGAACGGTAATGCAACTTGCACTTTTGATAGTATAGCATACTTTTGATACAAAAGCAAGTTGTTTTTTGAATTATTTTCTTCCCGACAGCTTTCTGTCCAGCTTGGTCACGCGGAACAGGGTCAGCATCAGCAGGGCGCTGAGCAAGCCGAGCAGCGCGCCGCAGAGCACGTCCGTCGGGAAATGCACATAGCCGTAGCAGCGCGAGAACAGCATCAGCAGCACGGGCAAAAGGAAGATCCAGCCGATCGCCTTGTTTTTGGCGAACATCACCGTGAGGAACGCCGTCGCGGCGCAGCTGTGGCCGGAGGGGAAGCTGAATCCGCTCGGGCGGTGCACAAAAAGCTCCGCATTGAGGAAGAGGTTGCGCGCGTCCTCGGTCATGAACGGGCGCGGCCGCTGCACCAGGGGCTTGATCACCATATCGCCCAGCAGATAGCCGAGTCCCATCGCGAGCAGCGCGATCAAGCCCGCCGCGCGGGTCCTTTTGAAGAACAGCAGGATGATGCAGATCGCGATCCAGACCAGCCCCGCATGACCCATGTAGCTGAGCATATTCGCCAGCCAATCCATCACGCCGTTGCGCAGATGCTCCTGAATAAAGTTGAGTACCGTAAAATCAAAATTGATGATCATTTCCATCGCTAACCCTCCGTATCATTCCTCCGCCGCGTATTTTCTGACGCGCGCATAGAGGATCTCGTCTACCACCGCTTCCACGGCGATCCCTTCCGCTGTGTATTCCTCGTGCAGCAGCGTGCCGCTGCTGCGGATGTCGCTGATACAGCCCGCCTCGGAGAAGGGCACCATCAGCCTGACGCGCTTCATGCGCACGGGCAGGTTTGCCTCGATCGCTTCCAGCAGCCTGTCGATTCCGGCGCCCGTCTTGGCGCTGATCCGAATAAAGGTGTTGAAGTCCTGCGCCGCCGGGCTGCCGTCGAGCAGGTCGCACTTGTTGAGCACGGTCAGCACGGGCGTGTCGCCGCAGCCGAGCGAATCGAGCAGGTCGCGCGTCACCTGCAAATGCACGCGCGCCTCCTCATCGGACGCGTCGCAGAGGTTGATGATGATATCGGACTGCGCCGCCTCCTCCAGGGTCGAGCGGAACGCCTCCACCAGATGGTGCGGCAGCCGCCTGACAAAGCCGACGGTATCGATCAGCATGACGCTGACGCCGCCGGGCAGCCGCAGCGCCCGCGAGGTCGGGTCGAGCGTCGCGAACAGCTTGTCCTGCGCCAGCACGCCCGCGTCGGTGAGGGTGTTCATCAGGGTGGACTTGCCCGCGTTGGTATAGCCGACGATCGCGCAGGTGATCACGCCGTCCTTCTCGCGCCGCCTGCGCAGCATTTGGCGGTGCTTCTCCACCTCGGCAAGCTCCTCCTTGAGCGTCTCCATCCTGCGGCGGATATGGCGGCGGTCCGTTTCGATCTTGGTCTCGCCGGGGCCGCGCGTGCCGATGCCGCCGCCGAGGCGCGACATCTCGACTCCCTTGCCCGTCAGGCGCGGCAGCAGATATTTGAGCTGCGCCAGCTCCACCTGCAGCTTGCCCTCCTTGGAGCGGGCGCGCAGGGCGAAGATATCGAGTATCAGCGTGGTGCGGTCGATGACGCGCACATCGGCGACGCTCTCGATATTCTTGATCTGGGTGGGCGACAGCTCGCCGTCCGCGACGATCAGGTCGATCTCCTGCTCACGGCAGAGCGCGGCGATCTCCTGCAGCTTGCCCGTGCCCACATAGGTGCCGCTCTCTATGCGGGGGAGCTTCTGCGTCAGCGCGATGACAGGCTCGGCGCCCGCGCTCTTCACCAGCTCGTGCAGCTCGTCGAGCGACGCCTCGGCATCATAATCCCCCGTATCCACGCTGACCAGCAGCGCGCGGGTGACTTTTTCTTCGTTACTGATCATTTCCATGGGCAGATTCCTTTTTGAAAATTTCGCTTTACTATTTTAAAGAGTTGTAGTATAATAGCTTTGAAGTGTTGCTTCTACACCGGTCAATACTTACTATACAATAATCGCTTCGATTTGTAAAGTGAATTTGAGGTACAAAAATGAACAAAAAATATGACGTCGTCATTGTCGGAACAGGCGCCGCGGGCTTGTATGCCGCCATCAACTTTCCGCCGGATGTCAGCGTGCTGCTGCTGTCCAAGCGCGAGCTGCCGCTGTCAAACAGCTCGCTGGCGCAGGGAGGCGTTGCCTGTGTGCTCGACACGGTGCACGACGCTTACAAGCTGCACATCAGCGACACGCTGATCGCGGGCAAATACAAGAACACCCTTGCGGCGGTGGAAAAGCTCGTCAAGGAGGGACCTGCCGACGTGCTGCGCACCAAGGAGCTGGGCGTGGACTATGACCTCAACCCCGACGGCACCCTGAAAAAGACGCTGGAGGCGGGTCACAGCCGCCACCGCATCGTCCACCACAAGGACTCCACGGGAAAAGCGATCGTGGACGCGCTGATCGCGGTCGTGCAGACGCTGCCCAATGTCGATATCCTTGACGACGCGCTGCTCTATTCCATCCACAAGACCCTCAACGGCTTCTATCTGAGCGTGCTCAGGGACAACGCCCCGCTCTTCTTCGGCTGCAGCTACTGCATCCTCGCCACGGGCGGCATCGGCAGGGTCTACCAATACACCACCAACTCGGCGATCGCCACCGGCGACGGCATCGCCTTCGCCCATATGCTGGGCGCGCGCATCCGCAACCTCTCGCGCGTGCAGTTCCACCCCACCGCCTTTGCGGCGGATCAGGGCAGAGAGCGCTTTCTCATCAGCGAGGCGGTGCGCGGCGAGGGCGCCGTATTGCTCAACTGCCGCGGTGAGCGCTTTGCCTTTGACTACGACAAACGCGGCGAGCTGGCGCCGCGCGACGTGGTGTCCAACGCCATCGTGCGCGAATCGCTGAAAACGGGCAGCGAGCGATTCTATCTCGACATCACCCACAAGCCCGCCGACTTCGTGCGCGAGCGCTTCCCGATGATCTACGAGCGCTGCTTAGAGGAAGGCGTCGACATCACAAAGGACCGCATCCCCGTATTCCCCTGCCAGCACTACCTGATGGGCGGCATCGACGTCGATCTGTGCTCCCGCACCTCCATCGACGGGCTGTACGCCGCCGGCGAATGCGCGCACACGGGCGTGCACGGCGCCAACCGTCTGGCGAGCAACTCGCTGCTCGAGGCGCTGGTCTACTCCCGCACGGCGGCGCAGGATATCACCCGCCTGCTCAGGCGCTATGGCAGGCGCCCCCTCGGCCTGGAGCCTGCCCACCGTCCGATCAACGGCAAGCCCATCCCCCACGGCTTCCGCTCCAGGATACGCGAGATCTTGCAGGACACCTATTTCGTCCTGCCAAAGCCCGAGAAATACGAGGAGAGCTACCGGGAGATCGAAGAGATCATCAAGCAGCTGTTCAGTGAAAATTATCAAATCAGTTCGGACTTCGTGGAAGCGAAGAGCATCGCGGTCGTCGCGAGCATCATCCTCGACGAGGTCAGGGAGGGAAATCCATGATCAACAGCATCTATGTTGACAACATCATCAAAACCGCACTGCTCGAGGATATCAACTACCTCGACGCCGCCACCGACTACCTGATCGACGAGGATCAGGAGAACACCGCGCGGTTCCTTGCCAAGGCGGACGGCGTGCTCTGCGGCATCGACATCGCCCTGCGCGTCTTTGAGCTTTTGCAGCCCCAGGGCTTTACGGCAACCGTCTACAAGCACGACGGCGATGTGCTCGAAAAGGGCGACATCATCGCCGAGATACACGGCAAGACCCGCACCCTGCTCAAGGGCGAGCGCACCGCGCTCAACCTGCTGCAGCACATGAGCGGCGTCGCCACCGCCACCAACAAGGCGGTCAATATCGTCGCGGGCACCAAGGCGAGCATCGCCGACACCCGCAAGACCATGCCCGGGCTGCGTCCCCTGCAAAAATACGCGGTCACGGTCGGCGGCGGCAGGAACCACCGCTTCAATCTCTCGGACGCCGCCATGCTCAAGGACAACCATGTCGACGCGGGCGGCGGCATCGCGAACGCCGTCGCAAAGCTCAAATCAAAGCTCGGCCATATGACGAAGATCGAGCTGGAGGTGCGCAACCTCGACGAGCTGGGTCAGGCGCTGGAAGCGGGCGTGGACGTCATCATGCTCGACAACATGAGCTGCGAGGAAATGCGCGAGGCGGTGGAGATCGTCAACGGCAGAGCCCTGCTCGAAGCGAGCGGCGGCATCACCGACGAGACCCTGCGCGCGATTGCGGAGACGGGCGTGGACATCATTTCCATGGGCGCAATCACCCATTCCGTCAAGGCGTTCGACATCTCGCTGAAGATTGCAAACTAACTTAAGGCAACACCGCACAATTCGCGGCGCACGCCTTGCTTGAATATTATTCCGTCAGCCTGCCCAAAAAATCTCGGCAAGGCGTCAGCCTTACCTCAAT
>CACZWQ010000056.1 GCA_902784855.1 uncultured Ruminococcus sp.
TTTGATGAACCTGATCATGAGGGCTGTCCATCCTTGGCGTTCTGCACGTCATAGGACAGGCGGGTGATCGCCTTTTCGCTGAGAAAGTGCTCAAATATTTTGGTCAGCTTCATCGTCAGCCCCGGGATGATGACCATTTTCCCCTGCTCGCATTTTTTGAGGGCGTATGCCGCAACACTGTGCGGGTCAAGTCCCTTGACGGAGAAGTCGACGTTGGCGGTCTTGTTGAAGTTGGTGTCGACGGGGCCCGGGCAGAGCACCGAGACCTTGACACGGCTGTTTTCGCGGCGCAGCTCCTCGTGGATCGCCTCTGTCAGGCGCACGACATAGTTTTTGGAGGCGTAATAGGAGGAGAGCTTGGGTCCGGCGGAGAAGCCCGCCATGGAGCCGACATTGAGGATCATCCCGCTGTCGCGCGCGAGCATGTCGCCGAGGAACAGCTTGGTGAGGATGTGCAGCGAGCAGATGTTGGTGTGGATCAGCGCCATCTCGCGCTCGAGCGGCACGTCCTCGAAGAGACCGTAGGCGCCGAAGCCCGCGTTGTTGATGAGCATGTCGATCTCCTCCTCGTGCAGGTGTTCATAGAGGTCATAGGCGTCCTGCTCGCGCGAAAGGTCGATGGTAATGACGCGCACGCTGACGCCTGACAGCTCCTCCTTGAGCGCGTTGAGCTTGTCGGTGCTGCGGGCGGCGATGATCAGATCCCAGCCGCGGGCAGCGAGTATGCGCGCAAACTCCCTGCCGATGCCGGAGCTTGCTCCTGTGATTAACGCTTTCATCTTATCACTCCTTCTCTGCGGTGGCGCACAGCCAGCTTGTTCCGCTTTTGGTATAGGTTCGGATATTCTGATAGCCCGCGCGCAAGAGGATGTCGCGGATGTCCGAGCGGCTGACCGCCTTGATGTTCAGCCTCTCCTCCACGGGCTTCCAGCGGTCGGGATCGTCCGCTGTCCGGCGCATTTCGAACACCAGCAGCAGCTTGCCGCCGTGGCGCATGACGCGCTGCACCTCCAAGAGGTCGTTGAGCTTGTCGGGCCAGAAGTAATAGGTCTCTACCGCCGTCACAAGGTCGAAGCTCCCGCTTTCAAAGGGCAGCTGCGAAACCGACGCCTGACGGAACTCCGCCTTGCCGCAGAGGACCTGCTTGTGATTTGAGGACTCCGATTTGCGGATGCACAGCTCGGAATAGTCGACGCCGATCACCTTGCCGCTGCCGACGCGGTCGCACAGCTTCGAGACGGTCCTGCCTCCGCCGCAGCCGACGTCGAGCACGCGATAGCCGTTTTCGATCGTCACATGGGTCAGCGCCCAGTCGGTCAGCGCGCTGTGGCCTTTGTTCATCGAACGGATCATCAGCTTGCCCCAGAAGCCCTCGGGCTTGGCGGCGTTTTCGACGAGCTTGTGATATTTCATAGGGTACCTCCGCATTTTTTATGTGATCCGGTCATGCCGACGAAGCCGGGTATATGGTTTCTATCTGTCTATGGCATGATACGGTGTTTTTCCTTGATATGAAAAAGCCTTTCGGCGTTTTGATGCATGATGTTTTCGTAATCCTCGGCGCTGACCATGTCGCGGAACTCACGGAAATACTCCTGACAGAGCGAGCGCTGCCCTGCGCGGTTGAATTCCATGTGACGCTTCCCGTCGATGGGATTGTCGGTGCCGAAGAGGATCTTTTCGCTGCCGCAGCGCTCGATCGCGTAGAGCGTGCTCTTGATCGGCACCCATGTGGTGTCGCCGTAGAGGTTCGGCAGCTTGGCGATCAAATCGATCGCCTGCCGGTTGCCGCTCTCCAAGTCCATGTGCACCGCGATAAAATCGATATCGGGGTGCAGCTCGGCGGCGTGATAGAGCCGGGCGGTCTGCGCCTCGGGGATGTCGCCCGTATGAGAGGCGACAGGCAGGTGAAAGCGCCGCGCCAGCTCATAGACGGGCTCGACGCGCGGGTCATCGGGCGCGACCTGCGAGCGGTAGGGATGGAGCTTGATGCCGTAGATATACGGCAGGTTCTTTTCGATAAAGCGGCAGAGCCTGTCATACGGGAGCGGTCTGCCGATCTGCAGCCACAGCAGGGCGCCGAGCCGGTCGGGTCTGCGCCTGACAGCGCGCACGGTCTTGCGACAGACGCACATCTGACTGCGCCGCAGCGGCCATGGCAGGCGCTTATCCCGCGCGTAATATTCCGTGCTCTCGATGCTGCTGACGAGAGAGAAGTCCACGCCGTACCGCTCCATCGACCACAGCACCTTGCGCACGCTGAGGTTGAGGGCGATCAGGTTGCCGATATGGGCGTGTGAATCAATGATCATCGGCGATAAACCTCTTGATGTCGTCAAGCCTGCGCTCGGCTGCCTGTCTGCCGAGGTCGTAAGCCTCTTGTATCTTTTCAGCCTTGTGCTCGATCCTGCCGATCGAGAGCGGCTGTTCGGGACAGATCACGAGCGCCTTGCCCGCCTTTTCCTGCGCGAACACATAGTCGCGCTGGCGGTTATACATGATGTGGCGGTTTCTGACCGCGTCCAGCATGGCGGGATAGTGCTTCAGGCTGCGCTTTTGCAGCCACATCAGGGACGCGGGCTTTTTTTCGTAGTCGCGCGGGCGGGTCAGCACCACGATATTCTTCGGATAATACTGCTCCATGAAGGCAAGGGGGATGGAATCGGCGACGCCGCCGTCGAGATACTTGTGTCCGTTGAGCTCAACGATGCGCGACACAAGCGGCATGGAAGCCGAGGCGCGGATCCACTCGTAGCAGTAATCGTCAACGGAATCCACGCGCTGATAATGCGCCTTGCCCGTCTCCGCATCGGTGGCGACAAGATAAAAAAGCATGGGATTTTGATCAAACGTCTCTTTGTCAAAGGGGTCGAGCTCGTCGGGAATGGCGCGGTAACAGAAATCCGCGCCGAACATGTCCCCCGTTTTCAGCAGCGAACGAAACGAGCAGTACCGCGGGTCTTTGCAGTAGGCAAGATTGTAGCGCAGCACGCGCCCGGGCTGATTGGATTTGATATTGCAGCCGAACGCCGCGCCCGCAGATACGCCGACGCAGGCGGGAAAGGTGATTTGATTTTCCATCAGGACGTCGATGACGCCCGCGGTGAAAATGCCGCGCATGGCGCCGCCCTCGAGGACAAGGGCTGTCTGCCGATTATTCATTGTTATCATCTCTTTGCTTGATTTCCCGGATGATCTGTTCATAGGTCACACCGTATTTCTTCGCGATATCCTTGGCATAGCTGACGCCCTGGGGCGGGGCGATGGCGACCTTAAAGCTGCGCTCGCCGCTCCGGACGCCCGTGATCAGACTCTCGACGCGGCTGCTGCCCTCGACACCGTTTAGCTCGTCGAGGCTGCGCGCCAGCTCGTGCATGTGCGTATTGAACACGCAGCGCACGCCCAGCCAGCGCATCGCCTTTACCACGTCCTTGGCGATGAACAGACCCTCGGCGACGCTGGTGGTCGCAAGGCTCTCGTTGAGCAGCATGAAGCTGTGCGAGGTCGCCGCGGAGAAGATTTCCGACAGGCGCTTGCTCTCCTCTCCCAGCCTTCCGAGGTCGACCGTGTCGTTCTCGTCAGCGGGAAAGTGGGTGAACATGTTGTCGCAGGGGCTGATGCGCGCCTGCTTGGCAGGCACATAGACGCCCCACTGCGCCAGCATCATCGCTAAGCCGACCGCCTGTGTAAAGATGGTCTTGCCGCCGCGGTTCGGTCCCGTCAGGATGAAGATGCGGCGCTCGTCGTCAAAGTCGATGTCGTTTTTGATGATGTTGATGTTGTCGCCGTTGACGTTGTTGATGGCGAGCTTGAGGTTGTAGATGTCGCGGAAGGAACAGTCGCGGTCGTCGGCGGGCGTGATCTCCGCCTTGCAGACGGGCATGCCCTGCGCGATGATCTTGTCGATCAGCTCCGACCAGCGGACATAGAACAAAATCTCGGGCATGAGGTTGATGAGCATGTAGCCGCTGATATCGACATACCGCTTGAGCGTCGACTTGATGTCGTCGCAGGTCTTTTTCATAATATTGGAAACAGGCTTGGCGATCGCGTTGGAGAGCGCGTCGCTGCCCGTGGCGGTCGTTTCAAAGTGCACGTCGGTGGAGACGGCGCTCTTCTGGAAGGAACCGACGCGGATCTCCGAGACGGAGGGGTTTGCGGCGTGGAAGTGCTTCATGCCGCTGAAATCGTTGCCCTCGTGCAGGCCGTCCTGCTTATTGGCAAAGTTCATGAAGCGCTTCATCAGACCCGCTTCGCTGAAATAGGTGTCGTTGAGCGAGAGCACGCCCGCGGTTTTCGGGCGCAGCATGTCGTCGAGGTTGACGCCGATGGTGATACTTTTGAGGCGGCGCGCCTGCTCCATGGTCTCGTCGATGTCGGATTTGAGCAGCGGGAAGCCCGATTCGCGGTCGATGTCGGTGACGATTTGCCGCAGGGTCTTCATGCCGTCGGACTGTACGTCGAGCTTTTCGAGCGTCGCCTTGATCATCGTGATGCAGCTGACATACTCGTCGATCTCGCGCAGGCGGTTGATGAGCGACCACAGCGAGGGTCCTTCCTCATTCTTGCGGAAGCGGGCGACGTCCTTCAGATCGGCGAGCCTTGCCACGAGCTCCTCCATCGCGGCGCGCAGCTCGGGAAAGCGCAGGAAATCCTCGAACACGTCGCAGCGGTAGCGGATGACCTCGGCGTCGTCCGTGACGCGGGTCATCAGGCTGCGCAGGTGGTCGCGCTCGCTGCGCTTGTCGGTGAGGTTGTCGAGCAGAAAGTCGATGGAGAGGTCGTTGACCGCTTCATCCGTCAGGTGGTTGACGGTGTATTCCCTGCCCTGCGGATATAATAAACTGAATTCCATACCGCGTCTCCTTTATTGATGGCTTTCTTTGAAAAAATGATACATTCTCTGTTTATAATCGGGCGCTTCGTCAAACACACAGTGCCCGTATTCCCCGCCGTACAAATAGATCGGACAGCCGAGTTTTTCGGCGATCTCGACGGAAGCCTGCGCGGTGAGCACCCTGTCATCCTCTGCACCGAGGACGAGCACGGGGCAGCGGATCTCGTCGAGCCTCTCATAGACGTTGAGCCCGCGGCAGGAATCCCCCAGCAGGATGAAGCGGCGAAAGTCCGCTTCGGTGACGTCCCGATGGGCAAGGCGGATGAAGGCGCCGAACTGCTCGGCAAAGGCTTTTCCGTAGAGCACGTCGAGAAACACGTCGCAGAACGCGTCGATATCGCCCCGCCGGGCGGCGGCGACCCAGCGCGCCATGACCGATTCGGCGGTGGGATTAAGCCGCGCACAGGTGGAGCCGAGCACCAGCCTGCCGACAAGCTCGGGATGATTCACGGCGAGGTACAGCGCCATCATCCCGCCCTGAGACGCGCCGAACACACAAGCGCTTCGGATCCCCAGAGACTCCATCGCTTCGGCGGTGTCCTCGGCGAGCTGCTCGACCGTTATTTTCTCTGAAAGAAATTTCGTGCGATCAAAGCAATACACCGTATATTCCTGCGCAAACAGGCGGTATGCCGACGCGACGCCCTCGGCGGACTGCATGACGCTTTTCAGGCTCAGCCCCGGCAGGATGACCATCGGGGCGTCTCCGAAGCCGAAGCAAAAATAATCCATCTCGTTGTGGTTGAAGCTGACCGTGCCGCGCCGGACAGCGGTGACCATGCCTTTGCTGTGCGCATCCATCGACAGGCGTTCATCCTTTCCGTGTTCCGATATTAATTCATTTTTATTTTACCACGTCTCAACACAAAAGGCAATATCCTATTCATCGGAAGATCGGAAAGAAAACTGTCGAAAGCTATTGACATACCGGTATACCGATATGGTACAATAAAACTAATTCATCACCGTTCGGTGGGGTCATAGATGAAAGTGATCAAAAAAATACTGAGGCTATACACCGATTCAAGCCTGATCCTGCGCATCATCATCGGCATCGCGGTCGGCGTCGTGCTGGCGCTGCTGGTGCCGCAGGCGACATGGATCTCGATGGGCGGCGTGCTGTTCGTCGGCGCTTTAAAGGCGATCGCGCCCGTGCTGGTGGCGGTGCTGGTCATGGGCTCGCTGTGTCAAAGCAGCGCGAAGCTCGACGGGCGGTTCGGCCTCGTCATCTTTCTTTACCTGTTTTCCACCTATCTCGCGTCCTTCACGGCGGTCGTCGCGAGCTTTATCTTCCCGCAGACCATCACGCTGAGCGACAGCCTGATGGCGCAGAGCACCGCAGCGCCCGACGGCTTGGGCGAGATCGTGACCTCGCTTTTGCAGAGCATCATCGCCAACCCGATCGAAGCGGTCTCGGGCGGCAACTATCTGGGCATTCTGTTCTGGTCGATCGTCATCGGCATGGCGCTGAAAAAATTCGCCGATGAAGCGACGCAGACTTTGATGACCAACCTTTCGGACGCGATCACGCAGGTGGTCAGGTGGATCATCAACCTCGCACCCTTCGGCATCCTGTCGCTGGTGTTCAGCGCCGTTTCGGAGAGCGGCTTCGACATCTTCGTGACCTACGGCAAGCTGATGATCCTGCTGGTGTGCACCATGCTGACGGTGGCGCTCGTCATCAATCCGCTCATCGTCTTTCTCGTGCTGCGGCGCAACCCCTATCCTCTGGTGTTCCGCTGTATCAAGGGCAGCGGGCTGACGGCGTTCTTTACCCGCAGCTCCGCAGCGAACATCCCCGTCAACATGAGCCTTTGCGAAAAGCTCGGGCTGGATCGGGATATGTATGCCGTCTCGATCCCGCTCGGCTCGACCATCAACATGGACGGCGCCGCGGTGACGATCACCGTGATGGCGCTCGCCACGGCGCACACGCTCGGCATTGAGGTATCGCTTCCGACGGCGATGCTGCTGTCGTTCCTGTCGGCGCTGGCGGCGTGCGGCACCTCGGGCGTCACGGGCGGTTCGCTTCTGCTGATCCCCATGGCGTGCTCGCTGTTCGGCATCCCCGATTCGGTTTCCATGCAGGTCGTCGGCGTCGGCTTCATCATCGGCGTGATCCAGGACAGCATGGAGACCGCCATCAACTCCTCGGGCGACGTGCTCTTTACGGCGACTGCGGAATACGCACAGTGGAAAAAGCAAAAGAAAAGCCTGCCGACCTTCCTCGGCGGCAGTGCCGACTTGTCGAAACCGGAATAAAAAGCTTTCCCCCGAAGGGCAGAAGGACCTGCCCCTCGGGGGATTTTTCATCATTCTCTGCATACTCAGATCATGTTGAGCATGGACGAAAAACCGGTGGTGTCAAGGATATCCGCCACCATGGGATTGGCTCCCCTGACGGTGATCGTGCCGTCGTCGCCGACCGTCTCGTTCGCAAGCAGGATGGTGCGCAGCCCTGCCGAAGAGATGTAGTTCAGAGCGGTAAAATCAAAAACGATCTCGGTGACGTCATCGGTCACGTTCTCCAAGCATTTCTCCAACTGCGGAGCCGTGGAGGTATCGAGATTGCCGTCCAAAGTAAAAATATACCGGTTTCCCTGTTTGCTTTCCGTTATTGTCACAAATCTCACCCTTTCCTCGTGATGATAACACCATTTTACAATAGATTTTCAATAAAATCAATAGCTTCTTTTCGCGCAATCGTTCGCGCCGCGTTGACACCCGGCGCGGGCGTGTGATATAATTTTGTCGAACAGGAGGAATGACTGTGAACGAAATACTGCGCTTTATTTTGACGATCATCATGCCCATCGCCGCGACCGTGGGGTTTGTGCTGCCGGAACGGTTCCCGCGGTTCCGTCATATGAACGAACTGCTCCGTCAGGTCATCATCGGCGCCGTCTTTGCACTATCCGCCGTGCTTGCCACGGAGTGGGGTCTGGAGGGCGACAATTCCGTCATCAATGTCCGGGACGCCTCCCCTATCTGCGCGTCGTTTGTTTTCGGTCCCGTGCCCGGCGTCATCTCGGCAATCATAGGAGGCGTCTACCGCTTGCTTTCCGCACTTCTTTGGCAGAAGGGCAGCTTTTCGGCTTTTGCCTGCTCGCTGTCGACGATGCTCATCGGCTTGACCGCCGCGTTTATCCGGCGGATCCTGCGCATGAACCACCGCATGTCTCTGTTTTTTGTCGCTCTGTTCAGCGTGATCGCCGAAACCGCACATATGCTGTTGATCTTCCTGACGAATCTGAGCCGCGTTTCGGACGCCTATCGGGTCGTTTCGGAATGTGTGCTGCCGATGATCGGTTTGACCGTTATCATCTCGGTGAGCGCTTATACCGCCGCTTTGCTCATCAGGGGACAAAAAAACGAACTGTTCCTCTCGCGCGACAGGCGCAGCATCCACGACATGATGGAGCGCCTGCTGGTGATGGGAATGGTTTTCGCTTATCTGTTCACGGGCATTTTTACCTATCTCATGCAGCTCAACAACGCAGCCTCGCGCATTTCCGAAATGCTCAACGCGCAGATGGACACCCTGATGTCGCAGATCAACAACGCGACCCTGCGCGGCATTGAGAAGGATATGGACGCCGTCATCTTTTTTTCCGACACGGGTCTGCCCCCTCTGTCCGATCTGACAGAGGACACGCTCCGGGAGCTCAAACGCAACGGCTATTTGGAATCCGAGGACATCAACAGCCTGCTGGCGGAGTACTGCTTTTGGTACGGGTATGAGGAGATCAGCCTGCTGTCAAAGGATAAAACCATCCTGTATTCCGGAAATAAGGCGCATATCGGTCAAGCCTTCCGAAACGACGCGTTTTATGCCGGGATAGAAAAAACGTCGGAGTATATCGAAGCCGAGATCCCGGAGGGCAAGGAATATGCCTGCGCCGGCAGAAGCTTTGATATGTCGTTTTCTCCTTCCGGCGAGGTTTCCTCCATCTGCTTTATCTATTCGACGCAGAAGATCAACGAGATCATCAGGCTGTATATCTACGACTCGTCCGAGTCCTTCCGGTTTGCCAACATCGGGACGATGATGGTGCTGGCAGAGGATACGGAGAAAGAAAACAGCTATCTGACGGTGAAGCCCATCGGTCAAGCTGAGACCGACGAGCTGCCCGACACCGTCGACTTCTTTGATCCGCAGAAGCAAAAGCCGATGGAACAGGCTGAGATCAACTACGGCGGACGGACACAGTACATGATCTACCGCGAACAGGGCGGGTTATACTATCTGATCATGCTGGACAAGGAAAAAGCCCTGATGGGCAACAGGGTTTCCCAGATGATCTTCATGCTGATGGAGATGGTCATCTTTGCCGTCGTCAGCCTGATCCTCTACTTCGGCATCCGAAAATACATCATTAAAAGCATCGACGGGGTCAACCGCGACCTCGGAAGGATCTGCGACGGAGATCTGGACGTGACGGTCGATGTGAACGTGACCAAGGAGTTTTCCGAGCTGTCAAAGGACATCAACTCCACCGTGAGCACGCTGAAACGGTATATTGAGGCGGAAGCCAAGCGGATCGACGACGAGCTCGCGCTGGCGCGCACCATTCAGACGAGTGCCCTGCCGTGTGTGTTCCCGCCTTTCCCGGGACACAGCGAATTCGACCTCTTTGCGAAGATGATCACCGCCAAAGAGGTGGGCGGCGATTTTTACGATTTCTTCTTTACGAGCCGCAACACGATCGCCTTTCTGATCGCCGATGTATCGGGAAAAGGCATTCCCGCGGCGCTGTTCATGATGACGGCGCGCGCCGCGATCAAGAGTATCGCCACGCAGGGCAAGCCGATCGACGAGGTGTTTGAGACCGCGAACAGGCAGCTGTGTGAGACGAATCCCTCCAAGATGTTCGTCACCGCATGGATGGGCTGCCTTAACATCGAGACGGGAGAGCTGCAATATGTCAACGCGGGACATAACCCGCCCCTGCTCTGCCGCGGCGGCAAATACGAGTATCTCAAGGGCAGGACGAACTTCATCCTTGCGGGGATGAAAAAGACGCGCTACGAATCCCAAACCATCGATCTGTCCCCGGGCGACCGCCTGCTGCTCTACACCGACGGCGTGACGGAGGCAAAAAACAAGGGCGGCGCCTTTTACGGCGAGGAGCGCTTACAGCAGCTCCTGAACGCCGAAAACAGGCAGACGCCCAAGGAAATATGCGATTCGGTGACGGCAGACGTCGACCGCTTTGCGACCGGCTGCGAACAGGCAGACGATATGACGGTGCTGGCGGTTTGCTATTTTGGAAAAGATTACTGAACAGCATTCGGCATTCCCGAAGCGCGGGACAATAACCTTTCCTCTCACACAAACCCTGCACGCGCGGATTGGCTCCCGCGACACGCGGGCGACACGCGGGCGGGTTAAATAT
>CACZWQ010000057.1 GCA_902784855.1 uncultured Ruminococcus sp.
TAGGTGACGTTTTGGATGTCGAGCGCGTGCATGCCTTACTCCAGATAATCGTTGGTAAAGCCCGTGTTTTCGGGGATCTGTGCGTCAAACAGGTTGTTTTCGTTGATCCAGTTGTAGAACGCGTTCCACCTGTCGGGGTCGATCTCGCCCCATTTTTCCGCGTCTAACCTGTATTCGGCGGACAGGTATTTCTGGCTGGCGCGCACAAGCGCCTCGTCCAGCTCGGGCGCGGCTTTCAGCAGGATATCCGCCGCCGCGTCGGGGTTGTCACACGCGAAGTCATAGCCCTTTCTCAGCGCGCCGAGGAACGCCTTTGCCTGTGCGGGATGCGCCGCCATCCAGTCGGTATTGCCGATGATGACGGGGGTGTAGTAGTCAAATACCGGGTCGATGTCCATAAAGGAGAAGAAGTCGGTCTCCAGACCCGCGACCTCCGTCGCGACGCCTGCCCAGCCGTAGAACACCCAGATCGCGTCGACCTGACCGCTTTGCAGCGCCGAGACCTCGTCGGTGACGGTGGACGGGATCATCTCGACCTTGGAGAAGTCGCCGCCGTCCTTTTCCACGACCTGCTTGAGGGTCGCCTTTTCGATCGGCAGGTCCCATGTGGCGTACTTTTTACCCTCTAAGCCCTTGGGTCTGTCCATGCCCTTGCCCTTGAGCGAGATGATGCCCGAGGTGTTGTGCTGCACGACCGCCGCGACTGCCGCGAGGGGCATTTTGTTGTCGCCCGCCACCGTGGGCAGCATGCTGTCCTGGAAGGAGACGCCGAACTGCGCCTTGTTGGCGCCGACCAGCATTTCCGCGCCGTCCTCGGGCGGCGAGACGATCTCGACGTCCAGGCCCGCGTCGGTGAACCAGCCCTTCTCCTGCGCGACATAGAGTCCCGTGTGGTTGGTGTTGGGCGTCCAGTCGAGCACGAAGGTGATCTTGGTCAGCTCGGCGGAATCGGCGGTCGAAGCGGAATCGGATGCCGAAGTGTCTGCCTTCTTGGTGCTCTCGGTCTTGCTGTTGTCTGTCCCGCTGCTCTGTGAAGCGCAGCCTGCCGCGGCAGCGAGCGTCAGAGCTGCCGCCAGCGCGATGGATAATACTTTTTTCTTCATGATAATCTCCTGTTTTGATTTACTTTTTCCCACGGCATGCACCGTTTCTGCAAGAAGCCCGTCAGCCAGATCAGCAGCAGGCTGAGCGCAGAAATCAGGATGATGACCGCGAACATCTTGTCATAGGAATACGCCTTGCGCACCTTCGCCAGATAGCTGCCCAGCCCCTTGTTGCCGCCCATCCACTCCGCCAGCACCGCGCCGACGACGGCGTAGGAGACGGCGATCTTGAGTCCGGAAAAGAAGCTTCCGAGCGCTGCGGGGATCTTGACATAGCGGAAGATCTGCAGCCGGTTGGCGCCCATGGTGCGCATGAGGTTGATGGTGTCGGCGTCCGCCGAGGCAAAGCCCTCCAGCATGCTGACCGAGATCGGGAAAAAGACGATCAAAATGATCAGCACGATCTTGGGCAGCATTTCAAAGCCCAGCCACAGCACCAGCAGCGGCGCGATGGCGATGGTGGGGATGGTCTGGCTGATGATGATGACGGGATAGACCATCTTTTTGACGATCACAAACCGATCCATCACCACCGCCGTCAGAAAGCCGACCGCGATGCCGAGGAACAGTCCGATGAAGGTCTCCGCCAGCGTGGTCGTGGCGTGGTGCATCATCAGCTCAAAGTCTCCGAGGAAGGCGTTGAGCACATCCTGCGGCGGCGGCAGCATGAACTTCGGCACCGTACCCGAGGAACACAGCCACACCCACAGCCCGAAAATCAGCAGCAGCGCGACCAGCGGCGGCAGCACCTTACTGATGGTGCTTGGTAACTTTTCTTTCAATGGTCAGCACGTCTCCCTCCGGGCGGTAATCCACCTTGATATAGGCGAGCACCGACGGCGCGCCCGCGCGGATGGCGATATGCTGGCACTCCTTGACGATGTCCATCAGCTCGTCATAATCGCCCTCGATCGCGGTCTCAAAGGGTCCGACATAGCATTTGAGCCCCGTGCTCTTGATGTAGGCGATGACCTCGTCGACGATGCGGATCAGCTCCTCATCGTTTTTGGCTTCGGGTAAGGTTTGGATAGCGACACTTGCGTTCATAATGATCTCCTTTCTGCGGGCGCTCTCGGGCGCTCTAAAATAAAAATAAGCACTGCGGACGGCGCAGTGCTCGGTTTGTTATCATAAGCTTCCTACGTCGGTATGATCCGCATCAGGTACAAAGGGTCAAGGCGACACAGCCTAATCTCAGTCCGATTGCACGAACTCCCCTGCTGTTTATTTAGTCTACATCGTTTGGCGAAAAATGTCAAGTGTTTTCAATAGAATTGATAGATCTGGCATTTGAGCATGCCGTTGTAGGTCTTGCGGCGCTTGTCCGCCTTTCTGCCGAAGAGCTTTTCAAAATCGTCGTCCGGCGTGATGACCGTGTAGCGCTTGCCGGACGCGCGCGGGAACCGCTCGCCCATCACGCGGTAGAGCGCCTCGGCGGTCTGTAAATCGAGCAGCCGCTCGCCGTAGGGCGGATTGACGATCACGGTGCAGTAGCCCTCGGGCAGCACGAAGTCGCGGATATCGCGCCGTGCAAAGGTGATGCGGTCGCCGACGCCCGCCTTCTCGGCGTTGTTTGCGGCGATCTCGAGCGCGACGGGGTCGATGTCATAGCCCTCGGCGCGAAAGGAGGCGCTGCGGTCGATCTTCTCGCGCGCACGCGCTCGCTCCTGCTCAAACACGCCCGCGGGCACGCAGCTCCAGCGCTCCGCGGCAAAGGAACGATTCAGCCCCGGGGCGATCTTTAACGCCTTCATCGCGGCTTCGATCAGGATGGTGCCGCTGCCGCACATCGGGTCGACGACAAAGTGGTTGGCGCGCACGCCCGACATCTCCGCCATCGCCGCGGCGAGCGTCTCCTTGATCGGCGCCCCGTTCGCCTGTGCGCGGTAGCCGCGCTTGTGCAGCCCCGCGCCCGAGGTGTCGAGCAGGATGCTGACCCTGTCGTTCATCACGAGGAACTGGATCTGGTGCACTTCGCCCGTCTCCTCGAACCACGGCAGCATATAGCGCGCCGACAGGCTCTTGACGACCGCCTTTTTGATGATCTTCTGGCAGTCGGTCATGCTCATGAGCTGCGATTTCAGGCAGCTTCCCTTGACGGGGAAGGCGTCGCTCATGCCGATGAAATCCGCCCAGTTGATCGAGCGCACGCCCTCGAACAGCTCCTCAAAGGTCAAAGCGCGAAATTCCTTGAGCAAAATCTGCACGCGCTCGGCGTAGCGTGCGTTGATGTTCGCGCGCGCCATCGCGGTGTAATCGCCGTCGAACAGCACCCTGCCGTTCTCGGCGCGCACATTCTCCAAGCCGAGAAAGCGGAATTCATTGGCGCAGTAGCCCTCCAAGCCGAAAATGCAGGGGGCGCAAAATGTCAGCTTCATAGTTCCTCCAAAAATACAGGGTACCGGAAAACCGATACCCTGAGAATTTACTTAATCCCGCGCAAGCTCCAGCAAGCCGTAGTTGCCGCCCTCGCGCTTATATACGACGTTCACCTCGTCGGTTTCGGCGTTGATGAACATAAAGAAATCGTGGTTGATCATATTCATTTCCAAGATCGCCTCGTCCACGCTGATGGGCTTGACAAGGATCTGCTTCTTTCTGACGACCTCGTATTCCTCCTCGGGCTCCTCGGCGATCTGCGGCGGAAGCTCGGCGGTGATGGCTTCGATGCCGCCTGCCTTGACGCGCTTTTCCAGTCTGGTCTTGTTCTTGCGGATCTGGCGCATCAGGATATCGACGACGCGGTCGAGCGCGTCGTTCATCTCCGGCTGCGTGCTCTCGGCGCGGTACACCATGCGGTTGTCGCGGATGGTGATCTCCACCGTCTGGCGGTTCTTCTCCAGCGTGACGACGACATGCGCCACGGCGTCATCGGAAAAGAGCTTTTTGAACTTCGCGAGCTTCTTCTCCACGCGCTCCTTAAAATTATCTCTCAGGTTGACTTTTCGTGCGGTGTAGGTGATCTTCATAAAAACGTCCTCCTTTGATGGTTTGACAGGTTTGAAAACGGGGCAAAGAAGTCCGCGCGGCGGCAGTTACCGTCTGCCGTTGCCGTTGCCGCGCCGGCTGTAGCCGCGGCTCTCGCCGCGCTTGAGATCCGAGATCTTATCCTCGCTGGTCTGCTTGAAGCGCGACATCATGTCCTCAAAGCTGGAGGGATTCGCCTTGCGCGAGCTCTGCCACTCGTAGTCGCCGGGCGACTTCACGGGCGGCGCGGGCTTGTAGGGCTGGCGGTTATTCGTCCGCTGGGGCTTTTGCTTCTGCGGCCTTTTCTGCTGCTCCTTGGGCAGCGCCTGCTTCATGGACAGGCTGATCTTGCCGTCGTTGACGGCGAGCACCTTGACCTTGACCGTTTCGCCGACCTTGACATAGTCCGTGATTTCCGTGATGAAGGTAGGCGCCACCTCCGAAATGTGCACCATACCTGTTTTTGACTCGGGCAGGTCGATAAACGCGCCGAATTTGGTGATTCCCGAAACCTTGCCTTCTAAAATTGCTCCGACCTCAATTGCCATAAATTTTACTTTCCCCTTGATACTGTTGCAGTATGTCCTTTCGCCGATTAGTCGCCCGCAACGTTGATAAAGATCCTTTCGCCGTTGCTGACGTAGCCAAGATCCTCCTTGGCGATTTTTTCCATATACTCGTTAAGCTCCTCGCCCGTATAGCCTTGGACCTTTTCGAGATAATCGGATTCTATTTCAACAACATTGATATGCTGTTGTATCTCACTCAGCTCTGCCCTTTTCTCAGCGATTTTAACATTCTGGTTGATAATGGTGATCACGGCGTAGAATACAAAACCGATCGCCGCGAGGTAAAGCAAAACATAGCGCAGCTTACTCTTCTTTTTCGGTCGCTCAACCACCCTCGGACCGCTTTTGGTCTCGAGCGTTTCCTCGGCGGCAGCCGACGCTTTTCCGGTGTTTGGTTTTCTTTTGCTCATGTAGCTTCCTTTTTTCAGAATTGATTTGATCCCGGCAGTTTTTTCTCTTCTTCAAACATTCTAATCCACTAGATATATTATACAATATCTTACCCGCAATTTTCAATAGGTAAGCTGCAAATATTTTTATTTTTTCAGAAATTTTTTGCGACACTTTTCCGATAAAACGGACGACGGGCTGATAGAGGTGGCACAAAAATCGCCCGATCGTCAAACGGTAGAGCAGAAAGCCGCCGAGACTGCCGATAAACACATAGAACCGCACAAACCCGCGCAAAAACGCCAGTGAAAAGAAAAAAGCCGCCGTCGCCCATGTCAGCATAAACAGCAGATCGAGCGCAAAAACCGCCGTTTTGCCGAGGGAAAACGAAAAGCGCAGAAACCGCAGCAGCCCGTAGAGCACGCCGAGTCCCGCCCCCAAGGCAAACGACCAGCCGAACGCGACGCTCTGCTGCGCAAAGCTCAGCTCCATAAGCCACCTAGCGGAAGAGCCTTGACAGGCGCGAGCCGGAGCCGGAGCCGCCGCTGTATTGCAGCGAATTGACGGTGCCGTCCACGGTGACGTCGCCCGTCTCCAGATTGAGCCTGTCGATATGCAGCCCGCTGCCCTTGATCGTGAGGCTGCCCGCGGTGGTCTTGACCGAGACCGTCTCCTCGTTGAAGCCGCTGACGTCCTCCACGCCCGTCAAAACCAGATGACGGCGCGCGTCGAGCATCAGGGTGTGTTTCTTTCCGTTTGGCGCATCCATAGCATGACCTCCGTATGGTAGTATGCTACAGTATACGGGCGTGCCGGGACAAATATGCTCACGGCTGCTCCTCCACGCTGAAATCGACGCTCTGCGCGATGTCCTCGTTAAAGACGAGCGTCGCCTTACAGGAGAAGCCGTCCTTCGTCTCGATCACGTCGAGCTGCTTGGACACGCGCGTCCATTCCCCTTTGTGAAACAGCTCCCACAGCAGCAGCTCTTTCTCCGCCATGCGACAGGCGCCTGCGCGGTCGAGGGTGACAGGCTCTCTTTGCACCTCACGGGCGGTCTCGGTGACGAAGCCCAAGGGCAGTACCGTGCCGTTGAGGGTCAGCATGTCGTCGCTCTCGGTGTACGCCGCGTCGTCAAAATGAGCGAACGAAAGCGAACAGGGCACGCGCAGCGTGAGGAAGCTCAAACAGCGGCGCGCCGCTTTATTTTCCGTTACAGAAAAATAATCAAATCGCTTCGCCATATCGAATTCCTTTTTCGAGATCACATCCGCCATGACCCTGCCGCGCGCGCGCACCGTGCGCACCTGCTCCTGCTTGTCGACGGTGACGCCGCTGATGAGCAGATCGCCCTGCCGCACGCCGCTGCCGACCATCACGCGGGCGACGCCCTCGGCTGCCATGACGGAGGTGATCACGCCGTCGGCGCGCGCCTTGATATTGCACGGCGCGGCGGTCTCATCGATCGCGGGCTTTTTGATCTTCTCTTTGACCTCGACATCGGCATGACAGCCGACGATATTGACACTCAGCCAGCTCAGCTCCTCCACCTTCAAGAGCATGTCGCGGCGCACCTGAGCCGTGTCGATCCCCTTGCGCAGCGCGCCTGCCTTGACGCCGCTCTCAGCCAGCAGCGTTTTCATCTGCGCTGCGCTGACGTGCTCCTGACCCGTCACGTCGATCGTCCAGATGAACTGCGAAAGAAACACCAGCAGCGCCGCGCCCAAGACAGCGCCCGCCGCCAGTCCCGTGCGCGTGCGGTAGCGCGCCGCGAGGAACGGAAAGCCGCGCTTGCGCAGCACCCGCGTTCTCACCGCCGCACGGCGCGCCAGCGGCCGGATGCGGCGGTAATCCTTGGCGGACATACAGCCCTCCAAGCCCTGCGGCGCGGGGTGTGCGTCCCAGATCAACACGCCGCGCTGCGCCGCGAGATTGAGCAGCCGCTCGGGCGAGCTGCCAACCACGCGAAAGCGCACCGTGCCCTTTGCAAACCGGATCGGTCGTAATAACATCGCGTCACCTCAACATAAAAATTCGATATTGGAAATAAAACCGCTGATCTCCACACAGGAGCCGGAAATGCACCGCAGCCGCAGTCCTCTGCCGCCGAAGGAGACGATCATCCTGCCCGTGCTGATCTTGACGCACTCGCTCTCATATAAGAGGATACCGGCGGAGCCCTCGACCGTCACCTGACGGTTCCCCACCGCCTCGATCAGCGGCGCAAAGCCGATATCCATGCGCGGCGGACGCGCGCTTTGTTTAGCCATTTTGTTTCACCTCGATAATATTTATTCGGAAAGCCTCATAGATATTAACGGTGATGTTATGAAACTGCAACGCTTCTCATCCTTCTTCAAAGGGCTGGCGCTGACGCTTTGCTGCGTGCTGCTGACGGTCTGCTCGCAGGAGAGCCGCAGCGGCGCCGAGCAGGGCGTGCGCTTCTGTCTGGGCGTGCTGACGCCCTCGCTGTTTCCGTTCATGGCGCTGACCAACCTGCTGGTGAAAACGGGGCTGTGTCAGGCGGCGGGCAGGCGCTTCGGCAAATGGGGCAGCAGGCTGTTCCGGCTCAGCGGGGCGCTGACGCCCGTGCTGCTGCTGTCGCTGCTGGGCGGCTATCCCGTCGGCGCGGGCGGCATCGCGGCGCTGCGGCGGCAGGGCATGATCGAAGAGGAGGAGGCGCGGCGCGCGGCGCTGTTCATGGTCTGCGCGGGACCGGGCTTTGTGCTCAACTATGTCGGCGCGGCGGTATACGGCAGTCAGGCGGTGGGCGGCATCCTGTTTGCCGCGCAGGTGATCGCGGTGCTGCTGACCGGCATCGGGGCGCGGTTCTTGGCGCCGCGGGAGATCGTTATTTCCAAAAAAGAAAATAAAGTCACCGTTCTCCCCTTTTCACAGGCGCTGGTGGAGTCGGTGACGGCGGCGGCGCACGGCATGCTCTCGATCTGCGCCTTCGTGGTGCTGTTCTCGGCGGTGCTGGGCATGCTCACGCCGATGGTGCGCGGCGAGACTGCGCGTGCGGCGGTCTATGTGCTGCTGGAGGTCTGCGGCGCGGTCGATCACTGCGCCGTCTCACAGCCGGTTGCCGTCGTCGCCTTTGCGGTGGGCTTCGGCGGACTGTGCGTGCACTGCCAGATCTTTGCCGCGCTGGGTGAGCTCGGGGTCTCCAAGGGACTGTTTTTTCTGTTTCGGATCACGCAGGGCTTGCTGACCATGGGGCTTGCGTGCTTGGGGCTGCGGCTGCTGCCGCAAAAGGCGGCGGTGTTCTGCACCGCGCCGACAGGCAGCCCCGCGCTGGTCGGCGGGAGCCTGCTGTCGGGGACGGTGCTGCTCGGCGTCGTCATCTCATTTTTTATCGCAGCCAAACAAATCAAAACCGAATCATAAAGGAGACGATCAATATGTGCGGAATCGCAGGATGGATGGAAAAGGACTGCCGGATGACGGAGCGCTCGCAGACGCTCAAAGCCATGTCGGAGACATTGGAGCGGCGCGGTCCCGATGAAAACGGCACCTATATCAACGGCGACCTCGCCCTGATCCACCGCCGTCTGGCGGTGATCGACCGCGAAAACGGCAAGCAGCCGATGTCGGCGCGTCACGGAGACGTCACCTATGTGATCGTCTACAACGGCGAGCTCTACAACAGCGCTGCCCTGCGCGAGGAGCTGCGCGCCGACGGCTATCACTTCCGCGGTCACAGCGACACCGAGGTCGTGCTGAAAACCTACATCAAATACGGCGCGCGCTGCGGCGAAAAGCTCAACGGCATTTTTGCCTTCGCCGTGTTCAACACCAAGGAGCGCAGCCTCTTTCTCTGCCGCGACAAGATCGGCGTGAAGCCGCTGTTCTATTATGAATACGAAAGCGGGCTGCTCTTCGGCTCCGAGATCAAGGCGCTGCTGCAAAGCGGCATCGTCAAGCCGCAGGTCGACGAGCAGGGGCTCAACGAGATCTTCTTTCTCGGTCCCGCCCGCACCGCCGGCTGCGGCGTGTTCAAGGGCGTGTTTGAATTGCAGCCCGGCGAGTGCGCGACCTATCACCGCGGCAGACTGACGCGCCGCACCTATTTCTCGATCGAAGCGCGCGAGCACGAGGACAACGAGCAGCAGACCATCGAAAAGACCCGCTTTCTCCTGACCGACGCGGTGCAGCGCCAGCTCGTCAGCGATGTGCCGCTGTGCATGCTCCTGTCGGGCGGCCTTGACAGCAGCGTCATCGTCAAGATCGCCTCGCTCTACAACCGCGAGCACAAGCTCGGCAGACCCTACACCTATTCGGTGGAATACCGCGACAACGAGCGCTTTTTCACCAAGAGCAAATTCCAGCCCAACCGCGACGCGGATTACATCAAGCTGATGGTGAAAAACGCCAATACCCGCCACACCGAGGTCATCCTCGACAACCGCCGCCTTGTCGACGCCCTGTCCGACAGCGTGACCGCCCGCGACCTGCCCGGCTATGTCGACGTCGACTCGTCGCTGCTCCTGTTCTGCCGCGAGATCAAGCGCGACTTCACCGTCGCCCTGTCGGGAGAATGCGCCGACGAGCTGTTCGGCGGCTATCCGTGGTACTTCAACCGCGAGTCGCTGTTCGAGGACTGCTTTCCGTGGTCGCGCAGCCAGCAGATCAGGCGGTTCATCCTCAGGGACGGCGTGCTGCCGCGCGGCGAGGAATATGTGCGCCAGCGCTATCTCGACACGATCGCCCTCGCGCCGAAGCTGCCCTCCGACTCCAAGGAAAACGCCCGCATGCGCGAGATGTTCTTTCTCAACTTCTACTGGTTCATGCAGTGCCTGCTGGAGCGCAAGGACCGCTGCTCGATGTACAGCGGCTTGGAGGTGCGCGTGCCGTTCTGCGACTACCGCATCGTGGAGTACGCCTACAACATGCCGTGGAAGCTCAAATCGTGGGGCGGCAGAGAAAAGGGGATCGTGCGCAAGGCGTTTGAGGACCTGCTGCCCGAGGAGATCGCGTGGCGCAAAAAAAGCCCCTACCCCAAGACGCACAACCCGGTCTATTTCGACGCGTGCGCCGCGCGGGTCAAAATGATTCTAAAAAAGAAAAATGCGCTCACCGAGCTGCTGGATCCCGCCGCCGTGGAGCAGATCATCGACCACCCCGAGACCATCACCGAGCAGCTGGACGACTGGTTTGAAAAATACAAGGTTGAAATTGTCTGACGGGTATGATAGAATAAGAACAGCATCCGCCGAAATCACCCGAGACCGTAAAAAAGGACATGAACCGAAAGATTTTTGAAACCTGTGTGACGTTTTTTAACCGTAACACCTCCGCGCGTTACGCGCTGCATTTTATCTATAAGGTGCTACCGATCATCGTGTTTGTCACCTATCCCGCGATGCTGCTGCGCGTCTTTTTGTTCGCGCCCGCAGAGCTTCCGAAGCTGGTCGCGGTGCCGCTTTGCGTGCTCGTGGGCGTGTCGCTGCTGCGCATCATCGTCAACGAAAAGCGCCCCTATGAGCGGTACGGGCAGCCCTCCGTCTTTCACAAGGAGACCAAGGGAAAAAGCTTTCCCAGCCGCCACACCGCCAGCGCGTTCATCATCGCCATGGCGCTGCTGTATTTTGACCCCACGTGGGGCATCCTCGGCTTGATCACCGCGCTGCTGATCGAGATCTCGCGCATTCTGGCGGGCGCGCATTATATCCACGATGTGGTGGCGAGCATGGTCATCAGCATCGTTGTCGGGTGGATTTTCTTCTTTGTATTATGAGCATCACAAGATAACAAACCGGCTCAAGGCACGTCTGTGCTTTGAGCCGGTTTTGATGTAAATTCAAAAAACGGTTACGCTTCCTCGGGCTGCTCGCTGGTGCAGTGGGGGCATCTGGTAGCCTTGATGTCGATCTCGCTGCAGCAGAAGGGGCAAACCTTGGTGGTGGGCGCCTCCTCGACCTTCTTCTTGCCGAGGGACATGACCTTGTTGACAGCCTTGACCATCAGGAAGATGACGATCGCCATGATGAAGAAGTTGATGACGGCGGTGATGAACGCGCCGTAACCCCATACGGTTGCGCCTGCGTCGTTCGCCTTCTGGAGGGTGGTGAGCGTCGCGGGGTCAACGCCTTCGGGCGTCTTGAGGATCAAGAACTGCTGCGAGAAGTCGATGCCGCCGGTGATCAAGCCGACAAAGGGCATGATCAGGTTGTCGATCAGCGCCGTGACGATCGCGCCGAACGCGCCGCCGATGATAACGCCGACTGCCATGTCCATGACGTTGCCGCGCATGACGAATTCTTTGAATTCCTTTACGATTTTCATTGTGATTGTTCCTTCTTTCCTTATATTCTCAGCAGATTTCTCTGCCACAATCCCTTTTGACAGGCAACGGACGGGAGTGTCCGTTGCAATTAAAGCGAAGCCTTATGGTAGGTCTTTTTGCCCTTTTTGATGATGACGTAGCCCTTTTCAAAGGCTGACTTCGAGACGGCGTGATAGACGTCCGTCACCTTTTCGTCGTCGACGGAGATGCCGCCCTGCTCAATCAGGCGTCTGCCCTCTTTCTTGGAGGGGATCAGCTTGCACTTGGAGAGCAGATCGAGGATGGCGATGCTGCCGTCGGTGAAGTCGTCGTCGGAAAGAGAGGTAGCGGGCATGTTGTCGGTGTCCTGCTTGCTGCCGAAGAGGGCGCGCGCAGCCTCCTGCGCCTTGTCCGCCTCATCCTTGCCGTGGATCAGGTTGGTCAGCTCATAGGCGAGGATCTCCTTCGCCTTATTGATCTCGCTGCCCTCCAGCTTTGCCAGCTCCTCGATCTCCTCGAGCGGCAGGAAGGTCAGCATTTGCAGGCATTTGACCACATCGGCGTCGTCGACGTTCCGCCAGTACTGGTAAAATTCATAGGGGCT
>CACZWQ010000058.1 GCA_902784855.1 uncultured Ruminococcus sp.
TCGCTGATGAAGGTGAATTCCGTGTTCTTCGTGAGGGTGGTGAGGATGGAAAAGCCTGTGCCCGCGCCCGAGCGGAGGTTGACCGAGGACGCGGTGACCCTGCCCCGGAGGGTTGGGTGTCGGGATGGGCTCGGGGTCCGTGGGCTTCGGGTCGGTCGGCGCGACTGTCGTGGGCGCGACTGTCGTAGGCGCGACTGTCGTGGGCGCTGCGGTCGTGGGTTGGGTCACGGGCTGCTGCGGCTCATAGACCCTGACCAGACAGGTGGAAGCACGGTCGTCGGTATAGGCGGCGATCGTGGCATAACCGACACCCTTCGCGGTGACGAGCCCGTTTGAGACCGTGGCGACCTGCGGATTGGAGGAATACCACTTCACGCCCCCCAAGGTGCAGTGCAGCGTCGCCGTCTTGCCCTTCTCGATCGTGGCAAAGGGCGGCGTGACGCCAGTGGGCGCGCCGGGCTTGACCGTCAGCACGCAGCGGGCGGATTTCTCTCCCTCGGAAGAAGTGATCACGGCATAGCCCGCCGACTTGGCGGTGACGACGCCGTTTTGATCGACGGTCGCGACTGTGGGGTCGGAGCTTGACCAGGGGGCGTGTCGGCGCCCGTCTGCCAAAAGGCATACTGACAGCCGACATAGAGCGTGCCCGATGAGACATTCAGGCGCATGCCGCTGTCCTGCGGGACGGGCGAAACATGCACGAGACAGGTGGACGCGCTGCAGTCGGTATAGGCGGTGACGGTGGCATAGCCCGCGCCGACCGCCGTGACGGCGCCGTTTGAAACCGCGGCGACCTGATGATTGGAGGAATACCATTTGACATTTTTCGCGCGCGAGGTCAGCACCGCCGCAGCGCCCTGCGGCAGCTCCAGCGCCTTGGCGGAGAGATTGAGCGGCGACGCACTGGTGACCGTCAGCTCGCAGGTCGCAGAATTGCCGTTTTCCGCGCAGGTGACGGTGGTTTTGCCCGTGTGCTTCGCGGTGAGCACGCCGTTTTGATCGATGGTCGCGACGCGCTCGTCGGAGCTTGTCCAGACAGGAGACACGGCGCCGGTCTGCCAAAAGGCGTACTGACAGCCGACATAAAGGCTGCCCTCCGTGAGGCTGATGGTGATGCCGGGGCTTTCCACCGCCTCCTCGCCGCTCAGCGCCGCTTCATATACGGGGATCACCTCGTCGATCTACGGCTTCGCCCGTAAGCGCCTCGGTTTCGGCGGCGCTGCCCCGTATCATGGGGATGGCGACCAAGAGCACCGAGACGACCAGCACGACACAGAGCACGATGCAGAGGATCCGCGCGAATAATTTCGATTTCATACACTCACCCTTCCGATAGTCGATGATCGAATCCCTTATTGTTTCCCGAAAAGGATCGGATGCAGCCTCTGCGCGTAAAACCGCACAAAGACAGCGATACTCATATCATACAGCAGAAAAACCACATTTCCCGCCAGCAAAAACACATGCGGCAGATAGACGCCGAACAGCGTGAACTCCGACGCGGGGACGCTGAGCAGCAGCGTCGCGACATAAAATGACGCCACCGCCGCCGCGTTAAACACGGCAAATTTGAGGACCCAGCGCAGGATATTTCCGCGGAAATACCGCTCCAGCACGTTTTTGAGGATCGGATAATAGCCGAACAGGGCGATGAACATGACCACCGCCTCCTTGTCGCCCGCCAAAAGTGCCGCCAGCACCGACGTCACGGCAAACACGCCGAGCGCCCACTTGCAGCCGTACTCGATGACGACCGCCACGGTCAGCATGCCCGCAAAGGCGGGAATGGCATAGGTGCCGATGCGGGTCAGACCCGTCAGCAGCATGAGCACGGTCTCCAGCGCGGCGATGACCGAGCAGAACGCCAGACGGAAAACGGGCTTTTTCTGAAAGCTGCTTTTCATCTCAGCAGCCCGAGCGGCAGCAGCTGCACAGGCAGTCCGCGCACATATAAGCCGCGCAGATATCGCAGCACGAGCAGCCCGTGGAGGACGCGCTTCCCCCGTTGCCTGTCCGGTAGCCGCCGTAGTTGAAGCTGCCCTGTCCCTGCACATTGTTCAGCGCCGCGCGGTACTCCTGATTGTTGGGATCCATGTTGACAGCCTTGCGGAAATACTCGGTCGCCTGATCGGTCCAGCCCTTGCGGAAGGCGCACATGCCCTTGAGATAATGCCATTCGGCGGTGCGGTTGCCCTCGGGCGTGCCGTCGAGTATCTTCTCCGCCTCGGAGATCATGTTGCGCTGGATATAGATGCGCACGCTGTAGAACTGCGAGGTGGAGGCGTTGTTGCCGTAGTAGCTGCCGCCCGCGCCGGTGTTGGAGCCGACGGAGCCTGTCCCCTTGCCCTTCTGGCGCATGCGGTTGATCTCATCGTATGCCTCGTTGACCTCCTTCATCTTCTGCTCGGCGAGGTCGGCAAGCGGGCTGTCAGCGTAGTTGTCGGGATGGTATTTTTTCGCCAGCTCGCGGTAGGCTTTCTTGATCTCTTCATCGGTGGCGCTCGGTGATACGCCGAGAACCTCATACGGATTTGTCATCTTTTTCCTCCTTTAAGCGGTACACGACCGTGTTTTGCTTTGCCGGAAAGCCGTAAAGCAGCATATTATCGAAGATCCCCTTAAAATCCACGACCGTCATCAGCTGATAGGCGTCGTAGGCGCGCGCGAGGCATTGGTTGAGCACACGGGTCTCATACGCCTCTCTGTCCTCCGGCGGGCAGTCGCGAAAGGGGTTGAAGTTTTGTCGTTTAATGTCCTTTTCCAAGTCGTCGGCGGCGTCGATGAGATAGATCCACCGACCGAGATGGTAGCCGAATTCGGAAAAAATGCGCCGCTCGGCTTCGTTTCGCGCTTCAAGAGAGAGCACCCGAGCGAGCATCTGCGCCGTCGGATGCGCCGCGGCGTCGACGCCTGTTTTTTCGCCGGTTTCGACCTGACGCTGGGCATCCATCATGTCAAAGACGAGCTGTTCGAGCTCGGGATAGCGCTTTGCCGCTTTTTTATGCCAGTGTGAAAAGAGGGGCTTGACCGCGCGGACGAGAAGCCTCCTCCAAAAGCCGCTGTCCGTCAGGTCGTCGACCAGCTTGTAGTAGACCGAGATGACCGATAAGGCGGCAGCCTTATGGTAGGCGTCGTCCTCACAGCGCGCGAAACGGCACTCTTTGAGGGGGTTGCAGGTGCACCTGCCCTTGTCAAAGCCCTTGCAGGAGCGGCTCAGCGACATCAGCAGCATGGCGTAAAAGGTGCCGTCATAGCTGAGCGTCAGCCGCGTGAGAAAGGAATAGTCCCTGCCCATCTGTTTGCACAGGCCGCAGTAGACCGCGCGGTAGGCGTTCCATTCGCGCACCAGCAGCTCGCTTTTTTGAACCCGCAAATATCCGAACATATACTACCCCTTTTTAACATATTCATTTCATTATACAACAGAATCTCAAATAGTGCAAGCTATATTTCGCAGTTCGTCGAGCCGTTTGCGCCCAAGGGCGCTTTTTCCGCGCATGCAACGTTTGTAAGAAAGGTTAGGTTAACATCCCGCGTAATAACGTGGGATTGAAAGGTCACCGTCCCAACAACCCTCTCACGCGCGGATTGACCCCCGCGGCACGCGGGCGCCCAAGGGCGCTTTTTCCGCGCGTGCAACGTTTGTAAGAAAGGTTAGGTTAACATCCCGCGTAATAACGTGGGATTGAAATACGATAATACCGGACGGCGCCGTGACATACCGCGCGGCGCTGCCTGCCATTACAAAACGGACGGGTGCTTATGAACGCGTATGATTTTGACAAAACCATCTATGACGGCGACTCCACGGCGGATTTCTACCTGTTTTGCCTGAAACGGCATAAAAAGAACCTGCTGCTCGCGCCCTCGCTTCTCGGGGCGGCGCTGCGCTACTATGTCGGGAAAAAGGGCAGCAAGACGGAATTCAAGGAAGTGATGTACCGCTTTCTGCGCCGCTGTGACGTCGAGCGGGACGTGGCTGACTTCTGGCAGGGGCACCGCGCCAAGATCAAGCGCTTCTACCTCGCGCAGCAGCAGGAGGACGACGTCATCATCTCCGCCTCCCCCGCCTTCTTATTGCAGCCGATCTGCCGTCAGCTCGGCATCCGCCGCCTCATCGCTTCCGAGGTCTCCCCCGAAACGGGGCTGTACGACGGGGTCAACTGCCACGGCGAGGAAAAGGTGCGCCGCTTCCGTGAGCAGTTCGGCGACGCGGTGATCGACCGCTTTTACTCCGACAGCCACAGCGACGACCCGCTGGCGCGCATCGCGCGTCAAGCCTATCTGGTGAAGGGCGAAACCCTGTCGCCATGGACATTTTCAGAATAAAATTTGCCGACCTGTCTGCTTCGACAGGTCGGCTTTTTGATACAAGAAACGGCGCTCCTGATGTTAGGTGGCGCATCGGAAGTCAAACGGACGGTCGCCCGGCTCGCTGCTCTGCGCGCTCGGCGGGAAAAAGCTGTCCGCGGGGAACTCGATCTTGCCGAACGCCTCGCAGGGGTCGTCGTCGCGGTCGGCGCATTCCTTGCGCGGGACGCAGAAATCATAGGACGGCATCATCAGCTGCACATCGCGCGAGAGCGTCGTGATGGAAAAGACGCCGACGGTGGTCATGACCATCTGCGCCTCGGGCGCGACAGGGTTGCCGCCGAGGAACTCCGCCACATTCTCGGGCACATAGGGCACGATCGGCGGGGTACCGACGGGCGTGAGCGACGAAGACAGCGACATGGGGCTGGACACCTGCACATTCGCGACGGGCAGGGTGCTGCCGTAGCCCGCGCAGCAGTCGAGCTCCGATGGGTCGATCGCCGACGGCGCCGCGCTGGAAAAGCGCTTGACGGAGCCGTCGCTGCCGAAGAGCACGACGCGCTTGGTCGAGACGGCGAGACCCGTCACCGTGGTCGGGACGGCGCCCGCGGCGGTGTAGACCTCGCAGCAGCAGAGGAAATAAAAGGTTTCATCCACCGAATAATAGCCCCTGTTGAACGCGACTGCGTCCACATCCACCGTGGCGGTCAGCACGCTGACGCGCGTCACGCGCACCGAGGTGGCGGTATCGATCAGCCCTTGGTTCTCCTCCGTGAAGAACACGGTGAGGTCGCGCATGCAGTCCTTCGCGCCGCAGCTGTCATAAATGCGGGGAACATCCAGACAAACGGGGTCGAACGTCAGCTCGCTGTCCTCCGCGCCGACGGGCTTATCGGCGGTCTGCGCGGGATCAAGGTTGGTTTCCGACATAATAAGAACCTCCATATTGATGTAATTTACAGATAATCTGTACTACATAATATGGAGGTGCGGTTCAATGGTTCCGGTATTTGACGAGATAGTCGCGGAAGCTGCGGTGAAGCTGCGCGGGATCCGACTCCGAATAGTTGGACATCGCGGCAAAAATCTGCTTCTTGTCGGCGGTAAAGCTGAGCTTGAGCTTGTAGGCGTCGATCTCGTCGGCGACGGAGATGCGGTCGCCGCTGACGAACACGCCGAAGCCGTAGCCGAAGCCGCCGTCGGAGAGCATTTCCGTCAGCGATTCGCTGCCGACGAGCTGACCGCCGACCAGCGCGTCGAGAAAGCGCAGGATGTCGGACACGCAGGAGACTGCGCCGACAGAGGAATAGCCGACCGCTTCATACAGCAGGGCTGCCGTCTCCTGCCTGCTCTCGTAGGGGCGCGCGGTGACGTACTCGGGGTCAAAGCCGGTCTTGTTCATATAGATCGGCTTGAAAATCTCCTCGGTCAGATAGGTTTCATAGGGCTCGTCGGCGGCGGCGCCGATGATCTCGCCCAAGAGGTAGTAGTTGCTGTCGGAGAAATCAAACCTGCCGACCTTATCCTTTTGCAGCTGCCGTGAGAGGATCCAGCTGAGGATGGTCGACTTGTTGTTTTCGTCGGCGCCGTCCGCGCTGATCTTGTCGCGCAGGTCGCTGTTCAGCGTCACGGCACTGCCGCGCACCGGCTCGCGCGTCAGGTAGTTCGGGATGCCCGAGGTCATCGTCAACAGCTGACGGATGGTAACGTCCTTGCCGTAGATGCAGCTCGAAAAATAGCGGTCGAGGGTGTCGTCGAGGCTGAGCACCTTCTCCTCGGCGAGCTTCATGACCGCCGTCGCGGTGAACAGCTTGGTCAGGGAGCCGACATAGCCGCTGCGATAGATGGAGTTCTCCACATGCGCGCCCTGATTGGCAAAGCCCTTCGCCTTGATATAGTCGAAGTCGTTGCCGACCTTGGTGTAGACCGAGCCCATGAAGTGCTGGTCATCGATCAGCCGGTCGAGCTTGGACTCGATCTCGCTGAGGTTCTTCTTAATCTCCAGCTCGTTGTAGGTGATATTTCCCTCGTCGGCGATCGCGGAGTCGGGTGACGCGGGCACCGTCTCGGCGACAGGCTCGTCGACTGTTGCGGGAGCGGGCTGCGTCACGGAAGAAGCGGCGGAGACGGGAGCGCTGCTCTCCTGCTTCGGCGCGGCGGTACAGCCCGCCGTGACAAAGAGCACACAGAGGATCAGCGCGGTAAGCGAAATAACAGCATGCTTCATATGTTCCACCTCACAGTTTTTCCATCCTGCAAAAATTCGCCATCAGCTTTTTGGTGCCCGCCTTGTCAAAGGCGATCTCGAGCAGGGTGTCGCTGCCCATGCGCTCGGCTGACATCACCATGCCCTTGCCGAACACCTTATGGCGCACGCTGTCGCCGACGGCATAGGTCACGCCCGCCTTGACGGCAGGCTTTTGATAGAAGGGGGATTTTTGCGCCGTCCCGCCTGTTTTGCCGAATGCGCCGAGCGGCTGCGCGGACGGGGCAGCTGCACCTCGGCTCTCATCGGAGAAGGCTCTGCGCATGCCCGTGCGACTGAGCAGCTCGTCGGGGATCTCACAGATAAAGCGGCTCTCCTTGCTGTAGGAGGTGTGACCGTAGATCATGCGCGTGCGGGTCTTGGTGAGATAAAGCTTCTGCTTGGCGCGGGTGATGCCGACATAAGCCAGTCGGCGCTCCTCGTCGATCTCCTCGGGGTTCATCATCGCCGAGATCGACGGGAACAGCCCGTCCTCCATGCCCGTGATGAACACCACGGGGAACTCCAAGCCCTTGGCGCTGTGGAGCGTCATCATCACGCAGGTGTCCGCGTCGGCGTCGTAGTTGTCGATGTCGGTCATCAGCGAGATCTCCTCCAAAAACGCGGACAAATCGGCTTCCTGCCCGTAGTCGCGCTCAAATTTGATGATGTTGGTGGAAAGCTCGCGGATATTTTCGATGCGCGTGTCGGGGTTATCCTTTTCGGCGCGCAGGTAGCTTTCATAGTCGGTGTGCTCGAGGATGAGGTCATATAATTCTGCAAGAGAATAATCGCCGCTTTCCTCCGCCTCGATCATCCCGTCGATCAGGCTGACAAAGCCCTTCAGCTTCGCCGCCGCGCGGGAGAGCTGCGGATAGCTGTCGGCTTCGCGGATGACGGTGAAAATGCTCTCTCCCAGACCGGAAGCGATCTCGGCGGCGAGCTCGACGGTGCGGCTGCCGATGCCGCGCTTGGGCACGTTGATGATGCGGCGCAGGCGCACGTCGTCGTGCGGGTTGCTGATGACCTGCAAATAGGCGAGCATGTCGCGGATCTCCTCGCGGTCGTAGAAGCGGTGGCCGCCGATGATGCGGTGCGGGATGCCGCAGCGTGCGAGGGTCTGCTCAATGGCGTTGGACTGCGCGTTGGTGCGGTAGAGGATCGCGAAATCCGCGTACCGCCTGCCCGCCGCCACGCCGTCGGTGATGGTCTGCGCGACAAACTGCGCCTCTTCGCGCTCGTCCTCGCAGGTGTGCAGCTCGATCCTCTCGCCCGCGGCGTTCTCGGTCCACAGGGTCTTGCCCTTGCGGGTGGTGTTGTGGGCGATCACGGCGTTGGCGGCGTCGAGAATGGTCTTGGTGCTGCGGTAGTTCTGCTCGAGACGGATGATCCGCGCGCCCGGGAAGGTGTTCTCGAACGAGAGGATGTTCTCGATCGTCGCGCCGCGGAATTTATAGATGCTCTGGTCGTCGTCGCCGACCACGCAGATATTGCCGTACTCTTCGGCGAGCATGGAGACAAAGCGGTACTGGACGCGGTTGGTGTCCTGATACTCGTCGACCATGATGTACTTAAATTGGCTCTGATAGAAGCCGAGGATGTCGGGATACTGCTCGAACAGCTCGACGGTCTTGCACAGCAGGTCGTCAAAATCCATCGCGTCGGCGGTTTTCAGCCGGTCCTGATAGATCTCATACGCCTTGGCGATCGACTGCCGCCTGAAATCGTGCTCCGCTTCCCGCAGCATTTCCTGCGGGGTCATCATCCTGTCCTTCGCCTTGGAGATCTCGGAGAGGATCGCCTTGACGGGCAAAATCTTCACGTCGATATTGAGCTGTTTGGCGATATCCGTCATCAGGCGCTTCTGGTCGTCGGTGGCGTAGACCGTGAAGTGCGAGGAATAGCCCAGACGGTCGCCGTAGCGCCGCAATATCCGCGCGCAGGTGGAGTGGAAGGTGGCGGCCCAGATATCGCCGCCGCCCTCGGGCACGGTGCTGCAAATGCGCTCCTTGAGCTCGCCCGCCGCCTTATTGGTGAAGGTGATGGCGAGGATGTTCCACGGGCGGCACAGCCCCGACTGCAAAATATAGGCGATGCGGTTGACGAGCACGGTCGTCTTGCCCGAGCCCGCGCCCGCTAAGATCAGCAGGGGCCCCTCGGTGCAGAAAACCGCCTGCTGCTGCATGGGATTCATGTGGGAAAATTGTTGCTTGATGTCGTTTTGCGTCATGATACACGTTTCCTATTCCATACAGAAAAACGGGCGAACCATGTCCGCCCTGTTGATCTGCTCTTATTGAATGCTGTCCTGATAGGTCTTGACCATCGCGGCTGCATTGTCGGCGATGATCAGGCTGAGGAAGTTGCCGTCCTCGGTGACCTTGCACGCCTTGACCATGTCCACCTTCTCGGGGGTGTAGGACGTGTAGGTGCTGAGCACGGAGCGGTACTTGGTCTCGAGCGCCTTCTTGACGTTCTCCGCCGCAGCGGCGTCATTCGCTTCGATCAAAACGATCTCGACGGGCGCGTTGGGGTCGGACTTGTCCATCTCCGCCGCAAACTGCTTGACGTCCTTTTCATCGACGCCGTAGTATCGGTTGAGCATTTTTGCCTCGGTCACTTTTTCCAGCGAGAGGCCGTTTTCGCTGTTGATCTTATCCATGACCGCGTTGAGGTCGACGGACTTGCCCGCGTCGCCGGAGCCGTTGGAGCCGCAGCCTGCGAGGACTGCCACCGCGATGAGCGCCACGAGAACGAGTGAAATAACTCTTTTCATGTGTTACCTCCGTAATTTGGATCGTAGTTTTTTTGACTTACTTCCTTATTATAGTAGAAAAAATCCGCTTGTCAATAGTTTTATGCAATTTGATGCGGATTATCCGAACCGATATTAATAGCGCACGCGAAAGGAGCGCTCGTGCGGGACAGGCGCGATCGCGCGGACCTCGGTGCGGTCAATGCGGATGTAGCGCCCGTTTTCGAGCGAGAGCAGCACGCGGTCGATCTTCTCCTCGCTGCCCTGTATCTCCATGACGACCGAGCCGTTGTACTCGTTGCGCACCCAGCCCGTCGTGCCCGCCGACTGCGCGGCGAACTGCGCGGTATAGCGGAAGCCGACGCCCTGCACGCGGCCGTAAAAGACGACCCTTTTGCGGATGATCCTGCTCTGTTCCATGAAAGCCTCCTCGATTCAGTGCTTGTTGAATTCCTTCACGCGCTCGGAAAGCGCCTCCAGCTCCTCCTTCGACAGCTCCGGCAGGTGCTCGAGCTCGTCGAGGAAGCGGCGGGCGCTGCTGCTTGCGCGAAACCGCGCCAGATCGGTGAAGAAGCTCGCGATCACCGCCGTAAACACCGCGATCACGCCGATGGAATAGACGCTGAGCGCCACGGTGATGAGCCTGCCGGCAAAGGTCACCGCCGCATAGTCGCCGTAGCCGATGGAGGTGGCTGACGCAAAGCAGAACCAGAGCGCGTCGCCGTAGGAGTTGATCTGCGGCTCCAACAGCCAGATCGGCACCGCAGAGCCGAAAAACCAGATCAGATACGCGCCGATGACCTTATCGGCGCCGGCGGTCTGAAATGCCTTGCGCAGCATGCGGCGCATTTGCTTTCTGTTCTTCATAAAGCGCCTCCTTCTTTTTGCGCTTTCGGTCACCGCAGCTTCTTGCGGATCGTGAGCACGTTGCAGTTGTCCTCACGTGCGTAGGTCACCTCGTCCATATTTTTCTTTACCAGAAAAATACCAAGTCCGCCGATCGGGCGCTCCTTGGCGCCGAGGGTGGTGTCGGGGTCGGCTTTTTTCAGCGGATCAAAGGGAATGCCGCTGTCGCGAAACCGCGCTTCAAAGACATCGTCCGCTACAAAGGCGCAGATCTCCGCCTTGCCCTTTCCCTCGCCGTAGGCGTAGTGGGCGATATTGACAAAGATCTCCTCCGCCGCGAGCCGGATCTGCATCTGCGCCTTCATCGGGCAGTCCGCCTGCTCGAGGATGTGGTCGAAGAACGCAGTTACTTGTTCGAGACTGCCGACGTCGGCGTCCACCGTCAGGACTTTTTTATCGTCGGGTAAAGCTTTCCATTCCATACAAAACATCGTCAAATCATCAAATTGCGGGGCGCTGCCGACAAATGCCTGCACACTTTGGCTGACGCCTCCGAGGATATCCCGCGGCGAAGCGGTGCAAAAGCGGTTGAGTGCCTCGTACATCCGCGCCGGGGTGAATAGGTTGTTGTTGCTGTCTGTCGCTTCGGGCACGCCGTCGGTATACAGGAACAGCTTGTCGCCCGGCTCCAGCGTGATCTCAAAATCCCTGTAGCGCACGCCCGGGATGGAGCCTGCCAGCAGACCGTGCTTCGTTTTCAGCCGCTCAAAGCTGCCGCCCCTGCGGTACAGCGCGGCGTCCTCGTGACCGGCGTTGGCGGCTGTCACCCTGCCGGTGGAAAGGTCGAGGATACCAAGCCATAAGGTGACGAACATCTCGGCTTGGTTGTGCGCGCAGAGATCGTCGTTGACGTGGCGCAGGATCTCCGCAGGCGTGCCGCCCGCCTTCGTCCGCTCGGTGATGAGGATGTTGGTCACCATCATGAACAGCGCCGCGGGGACGCCCTTGCCCGAGACGTCGCCGATGACGAATGCCAGCCGGTCGTCGCCGACGGGAAAGAAGTTATAGAAATCGCCGCCGACCTCCTTGGCGGGGGTCATGGAAGCGAAGAGCTCAACCCGCTCGCTCGCGGGGAACTCGGTGGGAACGGCGTTCGCCTGTATCTGCCGCGCCACCGCAAGCTCCGCGTCGATTCGCTCACGCTCGGCAGTGGCAGCGGTGAGGTTGTCCACATAGCGCAGCATGTCGGTCTCCATCGTGTCGATGGAGCGCGCGAGGTTTTGCAGCTCATAGAAGCGGCTGACCTCTCCCAAGGGGGCGCCCGCCGTATTCTCCTTTGCGAAGCGGATGGCTTCCTCCGACACCCGCCGCACCGGCACGACGAACTGGTTTTTGAGAAAGCCCGCGGCAAAGAAGGCGGCAAAGACAGCGATCAACAAAGTCGATACCATGATTTGAATCAAATAGCCGCGCCGGACGCTGTCCAGCTCGCTCATGGGGCGCTGGATACAGAGGAGCGCCGCGACCTGCCCCGCGCTGTCCTCAACGGGAACCATCGTCGTGATGTGCGGGCGCTGCCCCTTGAGATGATCGGTGCGGTACACCGTCTCATAGGGCTGCTGCTTCTCATACAGCGCTTTGTACTTTCTGCGGTACTCGTCGTTGGTGGTCTCGCGCCGATAGCCCGGCTCCCACGGGGTGTAGCTTGTGCCGTCCACGGAATTGTCGACCGAATTAAAGACGGACACGAACCGCCCGTAGTCCGAGGTGTCGACCTCGATGACGTACACCAGCGAAACGCTCATTCTTTGGCAAAAAACGTCCAGCGCGTTCTTCGTCTGTACATAATCCGCGCTGTCGCTGTCCGTCAGATAGCTGTCCAGACGGTCGCCGTGAACCAGCGCCGCGGCGGTATTTGCCATATGGAAGGTCGATTCGGCGTATTCTTTTTGAAAGGCTGCGGTAAAGCCCGCATAGCCGACGACGCCCGTGATCAGGCTGAGCAACAGCAGCAGCAGTACGATGAAGCCGATGATGTTGAACGCCAGATCGGCGCGCAGCTTTTTTATTTTTTTCTTCATACAGGAATTCCCCTGACGCGGTTTACGCTTTGTATCAGGACTTTTCCGCCCCGAGCATTTTGCCGACGCGGAACAGATAAGGCAGATAGAGCAGATACTGCACCGCCGTCAGCACGGCGACCGCATAGGTCAGCAGCGTCGCTACCATCTGATTGAAGTCGTTGGCGCGGACGAATACGGTGATGATGAAGGCGGTGATCCGGCAGGCGTAGGTCGCGAGCAGCACCTTGAGGATGGTCTTTCCCTTCCCCACCAGATCGTCCCTGTGAGACTTGCGGGACAGGTTCATCATGCCGCCGATCGCATACACCGTCACCAGCATCTGCGCGATCACGCCCAGCACGCTCAGGATCGCGTGCACCCAGCCGAGGGCGCCCCCCTTCGTCTGGAAAAAGCTCTGCGCGAAGTTGAACAGGACTGCCGACAGGGTGAAGAAGATCGCCAGCCGAAAGCCCTGATCGTCGCGCGCCGCCTGAAGGAAGCCGACGATCCGGAAGATGCCGCCGATCAGAAGCGACAGCAGGGCGACCAAGCCCAGGATCATAAAGACAAGCGTCAAGCCGCTTATCTCGTCCAACGCGATCTTGTTCAGGTCGGCACCCGCGACCATCACGATGATCGAAACGATCGCCGTGGCGAGGTCAAAGAACAGCATGATGATCTCGGAGCGAAAAATATTGCGGATACCTTTTTTTGCATTTGGGAATCTCATGGCATACTCTCCTTATGCGGTTTTGCGCACCGCTGCGTATTATATCTATTATAACATACTCTTGGAAAAAAACCATCCGTTTTTTTGAAAAACCGTATATTTTTTGCATTTCCCCTCTCCCCTTGCCGACCGCGGCGGCGGAACGCACCGCCGACAGGGAGGATAGGCGGTTTTTCTTCATGAAGCCGAACAGGAAAAACGGGATGCTGCCCGCTTGCAGCATCCCGTGCTTTTTTATTTTGTTGATGTATTTTTCCCGATCATGCAACGATTCCAAAGCCGGGAACGTGACGCTCGACCCAATCCGCGGGAACGTGACGTTCCATCCAATCCGCGCGTGAAAGGTTTGCGGGAACAGTAACTGTTAAATCCCGCGTTATGACGCGCCGTTGATGATTCTTTCCGAAAGATCAACCTGTCAAAAGGCGCCCCGGGTGCAGCGTCACGCTGCCGCGAGCGTGACGCTCGACCCATTCCGCGCGTGAAAGGTTTGCAGGAGCGGTAACGATTAATAACCCGCGTTATGACGCGCCGCGAGCGTGACGCTCGACCCAATCCGCGAGTGAACGGGTGGTATCAAAGGTGACCGTCAAGTCCCGCGCTATAACGCGGGATAAAAAGCTAACCATTTTAA
>CACZWQ010000059.1 GCA_902784855.1 uncultured Ruminococcus sp.
TGATAACGGAAAACCGCCGTGCCGCTAGCGGCTGAACCTTTTGCTCTGTGCCACAGCTAAGCGGTCGCAACGCTCGTTTTCGGGATGACCCGCGTGACCCTTGACCCAGTTGACCTCTACCCGATGCCGGTCGCACAGGTCGAGCAGCTCACTCCACAGCTCGGGATTGAGCGCAGGCTCTTTTTTGTTGCGCATCCAATTGTTGGCGCGCCATTTTTTCGCCCAGCCGAGGGTGAGCGCGTTGCATACATACTGTGAGTCGCTGTAGAGCACCACCTCGCAGGGCTCTTTCAGTGCTTTCAGTCCGAAAATGACCGCGCAAAGCTCCATGCGGTTGTTGGTGGTGTTCGCTTCGCCGCCGGAGAGCTCCTTTTCCACGCCGTTATAGCGCAGGATCGCGCCCCATCCGCCGGGACCCGGATTTCCGCTGCAAGCGCCGTCGGTGAACAATTCAACCTTTTTCATATCGATACCTTCCTTTACATCTTCAAACAGCGCCGCATCCTTTCGGCGCACGGTCTATTTATAGCATATTCCCGAGGGAAAGGCAAGGCTTGGCGGAAAAGTTTTTATTATTCTTTTATCATATTGACAGAACGGGGGTTGTTGCGGTAAAATACTATCGTATATGTATACTGGGTCGAAGTATACCATGATAATTTGAACGGAAATATAATTGATATGGAGGTATTATTGCGTGAGTGCAAAAAACCAGCAAAAGAATTATAAGTTAAAGCAAAACTGGTACTCAAAGAACGGAAGAAATAACCAGGGAAGCAAAAAAGGGCAGAGCAGCAAGATGAGCAAGAAGGCGGCAAAGACCTCAAAAGCAGCTAAGAAGCCGCCCGTCCGCGTCTCGTTTTTGGGCGGACTCAATGAGATCGGCAAAAACATCACCCTCATCGAGTGCGAGGGCGATATTCTGATCGTCGACTGCGGCATGGCATTTCCCGACGGCGATATGCTCGGCGTCGATCTTGTCATCCCCGACTTCACCTACATCGAACAGAACGTCGACCGCGTGCGCGGCATCGTGCTGACCCACGGACATGAGGACCATATCGGCGGCCTGCCGTTTTTGCTCGCGAAGGTCAATGTGCCGCTCTACGGCACCCCGCTCACCTTGGGCTTGGTCGAGAACAAGCTGCGTGAGCACAGCCTGATCAATAAAGTCAAGATGAACGTCGTCAATGCCGGCAGCACCATCACCCTGGGCTGCATGGAGGTCAAGTTCATCCACGTCAATCACTCGATCCCCGACGCGGTCGCCTTTGCGATCAAAACGCCGGGCGGCACGCTGGTGCACACGGGCGACTTCAAGATCGACTGCACCCCCATCAGCGGCGACACCATCGACCTCTCCAGCTTTGCCAAGGTCGGCGACGAGGGCGTGCTGGCGCTGCTCGGAGAGAGCACCAACGCCAACCGCCCGGGCTATACGAGAACCGAGCAGATGGTCTCCGACAGCCTTGACAATCTCTTCAAAAAGGCGGAGAAGTACCGCATCATCATCGCGACCTTCGCGTCCAACGTCAACCGCGTCCAGCAGATCATCGACTGCGCCGAGAAGTACGGCAGGAAGGTGGCGTTCTCGGGCAGAAGCATGGTCACCTACATGGACGTCGCCGGCAAGCTCGGCTATCTCAACGTGCCGAAGAACACGCTGATCGACATCGACATGCTGAAAAAATACCCGCCCGAGCAAATCGTTCTGATCACCACCGGCAGCCAGGGAGAGCCGATGAGCGCGCTGTCGCGCATGGCGTACTCCGACCACCGCAAGGTCATGGTGGGCGAGGGCGACTTCATCATCATCTCCGCCAATCCCATCCCCGGCAACGAAAAATCCGTCGGCAACATCGTCGACGAGCGAGTCCATGTACGACGTGCACGTCTCGGGTCACGCCTGCCAGGAGGAGCTCAAGCTCATGCACCGTCTGGTGCGTCCGAAATACTTCATCCCCGTCCACGGCGAGCAGAAGCACCTGCGCAAGCACGCGGAGCTGGCGGAGTTTTTGGGCATGGATAAACAGCATATCTACATCGGCGATGTCGGCGATACCGTCGAGATCTGCGACGACTATATGAAGCCTGTCGGTACCGTTCCCGCAGGCAGGGTATTCGTCGACGGCTTGGGCGTCGGCGACGTCGGCAGCATCGTCCTGCGGGACAGAAAGCACCTTGCACAGGACGGCTTGCTGATCATCGTCGCTTCGCTCGACGTCTACGACGGTCACGTCATCAGCGGTCCCGATATCGTTTCACGCGGCTTTGTCTATGTGCGCGAGAGCGAGGGTCTGCTCGACGAGGTGAGAAAGCTCGGTCTGAGCATTCTCGAGGACTGCGCCGAAAAGAACATTCACGAGTGGGGCGCGATCAAGAACCGTTTGAGAGAGGAGATCTCCAAGCTGATCAGCCAGCGCACCCGCAGAAGCCCGATGATTCTTCCGATATTGCAGGAGGTCTAAGACAACCGTTCCGTCAAAAGCATCCTGCGCTGAAAAGGTACGATTATGAAAAGAAAATACTGGACGCTGACCCCTTGGTTCATCATCTTCGGGTTAGCGATGCTCCTGATGGCGATATTGATCAGCGTATACAACATCGTTCTGTTCTATGTTGAGCTGGGCATCTCGATCGCGGCTTTCGGCGCGGTCATCGTGCTGTCGCTGGGTTTTCGCAGCTACATCCGCGCCACTGTTCGCAATACGGCGGAGCATTTTATCGGCTTTGACGCCGAATACTTTGAAAAATACAAATACCCCATCGCGGTATCCGGCGAAAAGGGCGACATCATCTGGTGCAACGCCCGCTTCCGCAAGAACCTCTGCGGCGGAAAAAGCCCTGAGGGCGACAGCATCAACGCCTATATCCCCGGCTTTTCCATCGTGGATATCGCCGACGGCGAGGGCGTGGACGTCGCGGTCGACGGCAGAGAGTTCACCGTTTACGCCATCTCGAGCAGCGACGGCAGTACCGTTTGCCATTTCATCGACAACACCGACTATAAGCAGGCGGCGCGCGATCTGACCGCCAATACGCCCGCCGTGGCGCTGATCACCTTTGACAACGCCGAGGATTTCTTCACCGATTCCGACGAGTCCTATTCGAATGTCTCGATCTCGGTGGAGGCGAATATCCAGGGCTGGGCGACGGACTACAACGGTCTCTACAAGCGCTTGGGCAACAACCGCTACATGATCATCTTCCGCGACGCGGATGTCGAGAAGATGATCGCCCAGAAGTTCCCCGTGCTCAAAAACGTCCGCTCCATCAGCGCCAACCGCCATATCGCCACGATCTCCGTCGGCTTGTGCCGCGGCGCCAAGCTGGTGCGCGACAGCGAGCTGAGTGCCCGCAAGGCGCTGGAAATGGCGCTGGGCAGAGGCGGCGACCAGGTGGCGATCATCCGCGACGGCAACTATGAATTCTTCGGCGGCACCGCTGCGGCGACCGAAAAGGTCAGCAAGGTGCGCATGCGCGTCATCGCCAATGCCATCAGCCGCGCGGTCAATGATTCCGACAAGGTGTATATCATGGGTCACCGCTTTTCCGACCTCGACTGCGTCGGTGCGGCGATCGGCATGCAGTGTATCATGGAGAAATCCTTCAAGCGCTATTGCAAGATCGTCATCAACCGCGACACCTCCATGGCGCGCATGCTGATCGATTATGCAGACGAGCGCAACACCGGCAGCATCTTCATCTCGCCCGACGACGCTTTGAAGGGCGTGACCGCCAAGACGCTGCTGATCATCGTCGATACCCACCTGAAAAACTCACTGGAATGCGCGGAGCTGTACGAGAAGTGCAAGCGCGTGGTCGTCATCGATCACCACCGCCGCGCAGTCAACTATATCAACAACGCGCTGGTGTTCTGTCACGAGCCGTCCGCCTCCTCGGCAAGTGAGATGTGCTGTGAGATCATCAGCTATCTCGACGACAAGACGCTCGGCTATATGCAGGCGGACGCCCTGCTCGCAGGCATCATGCTCGACACCAAGAATTTTGTGCTGAAAACAGGCGTGCGCACCTTTGAGGCGGCGGCGTATCTGAGGCGCAAGGGGGCAAATACCCTGACCGTCAAGGAGATGTTCTCCGGCAGCATCGAGACATACCGCGAAAAGGTCGATATCGTCTGCCGCAGCGAGATCTACAACAGCTGTGCGATCTCCTCGTCGGAGCGCACCGACGGCGACGTGCGGCTTGCTGCGGCGCAGGCGGCGGATGAAATGCTGACCCTGACGGGCGTGGCGGCTTCGTTCGTCATCTTCCCCGACGGCGAGCGCATCAATATCTCGGCGCGCAGCTACGGCAAGATCAACGTGCAGGTCATCATGGAAGCGCTCGGCGGCGGCGGCCATCAGACGATGGCGGCGACTCAGCTCAGCGGCGCGACCATGGAGGAAGCGCGCAGTAAGCTGGTGGCGGCGATCGACGAAGCGCTGAAGGAGATCGACGGCGCACAGGCAGCGCTGGAAAAGCTGCCCGAAAACTGATTAATCAGACAGGAGAGACTACAGATGAAGGTTATATTATTACAGGATGTGAAATCGCTCGGCAAAAGGGGAGAGCTGGTGGAAGCCTCCGACGGCTATGCCCGCAACTATCTTCTGCCGCGCAAGCTGGCGAAGGAAGCCAACGCACAGGCGATGAATGAATACAAGAATGCCGAAAACTCCAAAAACTTTAAGATCGCCACCCAGAAGGCGCAGGCGGAAGCCGCCAAGCAGCAGCTCGAGGGCAAGGTATTCAAGATGACCGCGCGCGCGGGTCAGGGCGGCAAGCTTTTCGGCAGCATCACCGCCAAGCAGGTCGCCGAGGAGATCAAAAAGCAGTACAACATTACAGTGGACAAGCGCAAGGTCGAGCTGGAGTGCGACATCAAGGAATACGGCACCTATAAGGCGGAGGTCAAGCTGTTTACGGGCATCACCGCCAAGATCGACGTTCAGGTCTGCGAAGCGTAAGCAGATCCATCTTCCATCATCACCATAACAGGATAACCATGGCTGAGAATACATACACCTACAGCGGCGAGTACAATCCCACCAACCTGCCGTTCAGCGCGGAAGCGGAGCAGGCGGTTTTGGGCGCGATCATCCTTGACAACGCGATGTTTGACAATGTGCTCGACTATGTCAAGACCGCCGACTACTTCTACATCTCTCTGCACAAGCTGATTTTCGAAGCGATGCAGGAGATGATGAACTTCGGGCGGGCGATCGACTTTGTCACGCTGCTGGATAAACTGAAACAAACCGCCGGATTTGAGGAAGCGACGGGCAAGACCTATCTGGTCGATCTGATCGACAATTGTCCCGCCCCGTCCAATGCCGAGGCGTATGCAAAGATCGTCGCGGACAAGTATCAGCTGCGCCGTTTGATCACCGCCTCGCGCGAGATCATCGACGACGCGACGAACGCCGAGGATGAAACGGCGGTGCTGCTGGACTCCGCCGAACAGCGGATCTTCGACATTCGCAGCGGCAGCGAAAAGGGCGGCTTGGAGCGGCTCAGCGCCGTTCTGCTGCAAACCTTTGAGCGCTTGGATTCGCTCAACCGCGACGCCGACGAGAGCGTGCGCCCCGTTTCAACGGGCATCGGCGACCTCGACCGCGTGATCACGGGTCTCAACCGCAGCGACCTGATCATCCTTGCGGCGCGCCCCGGTATGGGCAAGACGAGCTTTGCGCTCAATATCGCGCGCAACGTCGCCTGTCAGAGCAAAAAGACAGTCGCCTTTTTCTCGCTGGAAATGTCCAAGGAGCAGCTTGCCAGCCGCCTGCTCTCCTCGGAGGCGCTTGTCGGCGGCACTAAACTGCGCTCGGGCAAGCTCAGCGACGAGGAATGGCAGCGCTTAGTGCCCGCGAGCGACATCCTCAAAAACGCCAAGATGTACATCGACGACACCCCGGGCATCACGATCACCGAGATGAAGTCCCGCCTGCGCCGTCTGCGCGAGGTCGATCTGGTCGTCGTCGATTACCTGCAATTAATGTCGAGCACCCGCCGTATCGAGAGCCGCGTCAACGAGATCTCCGAGATCACGCGCAGCCTCAAGATCATGGCAAAGGAGCTCAATGTCCCCGTCATCACCCTGTCCCAGCTGTCGCGTGCATCGGAGCAGCGCCCCGACCACCGGCCCCAGCTCTCCGACTTGCGAGACTCGGGCTCGATCGAGCAGGATGCGGACATCGTGCTCTTTCTGTACCGCGAGGGCTATTACGACAAGAATCAGGACGATGACGCAGCGGCGCCTGCCGTCGACATCAATTCGGGCGAGTGTATCGTCGCGAAGAACCGTCACGGCGAGATGAGCACCGTCAAGCTGCACTGGCAGGGCGAGTTCATGCGCTTCACCAACCCGGAGACACGCTATGATTGACCGGGTCAGGCGCACGGTCGCGCGCTGTCACATGCTGCAAAACGGGAGTCATGTGATCGTCGCCCTGTCGGGCGGCGCCGATTCCGTTTCGCTGTTGCATGTTCTTTATTCTTTAAAAGAAGATTATCAACTCACCATCACCGCTGCCCACCTGAACCACGGCATTCGCGGGGCGGAAGCACAGCGGGACGAGCACTTTTGCAAAATTCTCTGTGAGAATTATCATATTCCCATCATCATCCGCCGCGCGGCGATCCCGCAGCTTGCCGCGGAGCGGAAGATCAGCGAGGAGCTGTGCGGCAGGGAAGAGCGCTACCGCTTTTTCCGCGAGCTCTCCGAGCAAAACGGCGCAAAGATCGCCACGGCGCACACGGCGAGCGACAACGCGGAGACGCTGCTGTTCCACCTCACACGCGGCACGGCGATCACGGGGGCTGCGGGTATCCCGCCCGTCAGGGGCAACATCATTCGCCCGCTGATCGACTGCACCCGCGCCGAGGTGGAGGCCTACTGCGCCGCGAACGGCCTGCGCTATGTCACCGACAGCACCAACCTCACCGACGCCTACACGCGCAACAAAATCCGCCGCTCGGTCATCCCGGTGCTGAAGGAGCTGAATCCGAATCTGGAAATGACCTTCGCGCGGTTTTGCGAAAGCGCGGCGCTTGCGGGCGAATATCTGCGCACGGAGGCGGAAAAGCTTCTGCGAAGCGCCGCTGTCGATTTCGGCTGCAGCGCCGAGATCCTCTTAGGCGCGCATCCTGCCGTGCGAAATGAAGCGCTGGCGCAGCTGTGCAGGCGTGAGGCGGATTTTTCCCCCGAAAACCGCCATATCGAATTGCTGACAGGCATTTTGGGCGGCGGCGCCGTCGATCTGGGAGAGCATACTGCCGTCTGTAAACAGGGCGTGCTGCGCTTTGTCCCGAAATCCCCTTCCGTCGAAACGGAGGAGACCCCCTTTGCGGGCGAGATCACCTTCCTGCACGGCGGGAAAACCATCCATGCCACGATCCAAAATCTTCATTCGGAATCCAATCACCTTGTTTTTCGTCAAAGGCGTGCCGGAGATCACTTCACCTTTCCGCAGCGCCGCGTCACCAAGCCGCTGCGCAAGGCGCTCAACGAACAAAAAATCCCATCCGAGCTGCGCGACCGTCTGCTGCTGCTCTGTCAGGACAGCACGGTGCTCTGGTGCGAGGGCTTGGGATATTCCGAACAGGGCATGATTTTGACGAAAACCAACGGTTTATCGATAACCACTCAGTCATCAATTTAATTCAATTTCAAAAAGGGGCGTAAACGATGCATAAGGACGTAGAAAGCATTTTGATTTCGCAGGAGAAACTTGAAAATATTGTGAAGTCGCTTGCAAAAGAGATCGAAAAAGATTATAATGGCAGGGAGTTCATCATGGTCGGTCTGCTCAAGGGCAGCATCGTCTTTATGGCGGAGCTGATGACCAAGATCGATTTGGACTTTGATATCGATTTCATGGTCGCTTCCAGCTACGGCGGCGGCACCGAAAGCTCGGGCAAGGTCAAAATTGTCAAGGATCTTTCAATATCTCCGAAGGATAAGGACATACTGATCGTAGAGGACATCGTCGACTCGGGCAACACGCTCAACTTCGTCGTCAACCACCTCGTGTCCAGCGGCGCGCGCACCGTCAGGGTCGTCACCCTCTGTGACAAGCCGAGCCGCAGAAAGATTCCCTTTACGCCCGACTACTGCGGCGCGGAGATCCCCGACGAATTCATCGTCGGCTACGGACTGGATTATGATGAAAAATACCGCAATCTGCCATATATCGGTATTTTAAAGCGTTCGGTATATGAAAAATAGTTGTGAGATCCGCGTTTTTGCCCATCTCACAGAAGGAGTGTATTCCCCATGAACAACAAGAAAAAGGCACGCAATTTGCTGCTGTACTTAGGTATTCCCATCATGCTGATTGTGATCGCCGCGATTTTCCTGAGTTCCCGCCAGAGCGAACCGCCCAAGACCTCCACCTTGGTGCAGTACTTTGCCGACGGAAAGGTCGAGAGCTATAGCATCAACTACGGCTCGGGCGTGATCGAGCTCAAGCTCAAGGAGGGCGAGTCGGCTGTCTATGACAAGGTCGAGGATGACAAAAAGGCGATCACCGCCTCCACCGTCAAGAAGAACGGTCAGGAGATCGTCAAGGGTCAGCTCGCCGATATCGAGCGCTTTATCGACGATATCCGCGCATACGACACCACCGCCTCCGTCTGGGCCTGGGCGGCGGACTCGGCGGCCGAGAGATGAGCTTCGGCAAGGCGAAGATCAAAAACACCAACGACGAGAAGCGCAAGACCACCTTTGACGATGTGGCGGGCGCGGACGAGGAAAAAGAAGAGCTGCAGGAGGTCGTGGAGTTCCTCAAGAATCCCGAGAAGTTCAATAAGCTCGGCGCAAGGATCCCGAAGGGCGTGCTGCTCGTCGGACCTCCCGGCACCGGTAAGACCCTGCTGGCGCGCGCGGTCGCGGGCGAGGCAGGCGTACCGTTCTTCTCGATCTCGGGCTCCGACTTTGTCGAGATGTTCGTCGGCGTCGGCGCATCGCGCGTGCGCGATCTGTTCGATCAGGCGAAAAAGAATTCGCCCTGTATCATCTTCATCGATGAGATCGACGCGGTCGGACGCCAGAGAGGCGCCGGACTCGGCGGCGGCAACGATGAGCGCGAGCAGACCCTGAACCAGCTGCTCGTGGAGATGGACGGCTTCGGTGTGAACGAGGGCGTCATCCTGATCGCCGCCACCAACCGTCCCGACGTTCTCGACCCCGCGCTGATGCGTCCCGGCCGTTTCGACCGTCAGGTCGTCGTCAGCTATCCCGACATCAACGGCCGTGAGGCGATCTTGAAGGTGCACGCGCGCAAAAAGCCGCTCGCACCCGACGTCAAGCTGAAAACCATCGCCAAGACCACCGCGGGCTTCACCGGCGCGGACTTGGAGAATTTGCTCAACGAAGCGGCGCTCCTCGCCGCCCGAGCGGATAAAAAAGCCATCACCATGAAGGAGATCGAGGAAGCCACCATCAAGGTCGTGGTCGGCGCGGAAAAGAAATCCAAGGTGATGAGCGATAAGGAAAAGAAGCTGACAGCCTATCACGAGGCGGGTCATGCGATCCTCTTCGACAAGCTGGAAACACAGGATCCCGTCCACGAGATCTCCATCATCCCGCGCGGTATGGCGGGCGGCTACACCATGCCCCTGCCCACCGAGGATAAGTCCTACAACTCCCGCAACGAAATGATCGAGAGCATCGTGGTCGACCTCGGCGGACGTGTCGCGGAGGCGATCATCCTCGGCGATATCTCCACAGGCGCCTCCAACGATATCGAGAAGGCGACCAAGACCGCCCGCGCCATGGTCACCAAGTACGGCATGACCAAGGAGCTGGGCTGCATCAACTACGGCAGCGAGGACGGCAGCGTCTTCCTCGGCAGAGATTACGGCAGAACGCAGGATTACAGCGAGGCGACCGCCGCCAAGATCGACGCGCTGGTGCTCGATATCGTCAACAAGGCGTACGAGCGTGCCGAGCAGATCTTGCGCGAGAACATCGACAAGCTCCACGAGATCGCCGCCTATCTGATGAAGCACGAAAAAATGGGCGCCGATGACTTTGAAAAGGTCATGAACGGCACCTATGTCGAACCGATCGAGATCGACGAGGACGAGGAGGAAGAAATCTGATCCTCTCTGTTTTGGACCACAAGGCGCACCTTCGGGTGCGCCTTATTACCGAAATCATGTCGAACATTCTTTTGAAAATCTATTGCTATTTCCCCGGAAATATGATAGAATTGTCCTATTCGTTAACAGAAAAGGGTGCAGGCTATGGCTAATGATAAAATCATCGTCAGGGGTGCGAAGGAGCATAACCTGAAAAACGTCAGCGTGGAGATCCCGCGCAATCAGCTGGTTGTCGTCACGGGACTGTCCGGCTCGGGCAAGAGCTCGCTCGCCTTCGACACCATCTACGCCGAGGGACAGCGCCGCTATGTGGAGAGCCTTTCCAGCTACGCGCGCATGTTTTTGGGTCAGATGGACAAGCCGAATGTCGAGAGCATCGAGGGCTTGTCGCCGGCGATCTCCATCGACCAGAAAACGACCTCCAAGAATCCCCGTTCCACCGTCGGCACCGTCACCGAGATCTATGACTACCTGCGTTTGCTCTACGCCCGCATCGGTGTGCCGCACTGCACCGTCTGCGGCAGAGAGATCCGTCAGCAGACGGTCGACCAGATCGTCGACAAGATCCTCTCTTATGATGCCGGCACGAAAATCCAGCTGCTCGCTCCCGTGGTGCGCGGAAGGAAGGGCGAGCATCAAAAGGTGATCGACAGCGCCCGCAAGTCGGGCTTTGCGCGCCTCAGGGTGGACGGGATCATCTATGATCTGTCTGAAAATATTCCGATAGAGAAAAATAAAAAGCATAACATCGAGATCGTCGTCGACCGCCTTGTGATCAAGCCCGAGATCACCTCGCGCCTGTCCGACAGCATCGAAACCGCCTCCAAGCTCAGCGGCGGACTGGTGACGGTCAGCTTTGTCGGCGGCGAGGATGTGGTGTTTTCGCAGAAATACGCCTGCCCCGAGCACGGCGTCAGCATGGAAGACCTGACGCCCCGCATGTTTTCCTTCAACAACCCCTTCGGCGCATGCCCGAAATGTACGGGCTTGGGCGTTTACCTCAAGATCGACGAGGACAAGATCATCCCCGACCGCGAAAAGAGCATCGCGCAGGGCGGCATCAAGGGCAGCGGCTGGGCGATGGACGGCAGCCAGATCGCCGCGATGTATATGGAGGCGCTGGCGCGCCGCTATCAGTTCTCGCTCAACGAACCGCTGAAAAACATTCCCGAGGATAAGATCGAAAAGATCCTCTACGGCACGGGCGACGAAATGCTGACGATCCACCGCCGCTCCGCCTATGGCAGCGGCACCTATCAGCACACCTTCGAGGGCGTGATCAATAATCTCGAGCGCCGTTATCGGGAGACAAACTCCAACTGGATCAAGGACGAGATCCGCTCCTATATGGCGGAGATCCCCTGTGACGCCTGCCACGGCGAGCGCCTGTCGCGCGAAAGCCTTTCCGTCACGGTCGGCGGCATCAATATTTCCGACTTCTGTAAAATGTCGGTCGTGGACGCGATCGACTTCATCGGCAGGCTGCAACTGTCAGAAAAGGAAGCCATCATCGGCGCCGAGATCTTAAAGGAGATCAACGAGCGCCTGAGCTTCCTCAAAAGTGTCGGATTGGGTTATCTGACCCTCTCGCGTTCCTCGGGAACGCTGTCGGGCGGCGAGAGCCAGCGCATCCGTCTGGCGACGCAGATCGGCAGCTCCCTGATGGGCGTGCTCTATATCCTCGACGAGCCGAGCATCGGTCTGCACCAGCGCGACAACGAAATGCTGCTCGGGACCCTCAAACGCCTGCGCGACATTGGAAACACGGTCATCGTGGTCGAGCACGACGAGGAGACGATGTACGCCGCCGACACGATCATCGACGTCGGACCCGGAGCGGGCATCCACGGCGGCGAGATCGTCTGCACGGGCGACGTGGAGACCATCAAGGCGTGCGAAAGCTCGATCACGGGGCAGTATCTCAGCGGCAAGCGCGCGGTCCCCGTTCCCGAAAAGCGGCGCAGGGGCAACGGCAGTTTCCTGGAGATTCGCGGCGCCGCGGAAAACAACCTCAAAAAAATCAATGTCAAGATCCCGCTCGGCGAATTTGTCTGCGTGACCGGCGTGTCCGGTTCCGGCAAAAGCTCGCTGATCAACGAGGTGCTCTACAAGATTCTCGCGCGCGAGCTGAACCGCGCCAAAACCACCCCGGGCAAATATAAAGAGATCCGCGGCTTGGAGCATTTGGACAAGGTCATCCGGATCGATCAAAGTCCCATCGGGCGCACGCCGCGCTCCAATCCCGCGACATATACGGGCGTGTTCAACGATATCCGTGCGCTCTTCGCCGAGACGCAGGACGCCAAGATGCGCGGCTATACGCAGGGGCGCTTCTCCTTCAACGTCAAGGGCGGCAGGTGCGAGGCGTGTCAGGGCGACGGCATCATCAAGATCGAGATGCATTTTCTCTCGGACGTGTATGTGCCCTGCGAGGTCTGCAAGGGAAAGCGCTACAACCGCGAGACCTTGGAGGTCAAATACAAGGGCAAATCCATCAACGACGTGCTGGAGATGAGCGTGGAGGAGGGGATGGCGTTCTTTGCCAATATCCCGAAGATCCACCGCAAGCTCCAAACGCTCTTCGAGGTCGGCTTGGGCTATATCAAGCTCGGACAGCCCGCCACGACGCTTTCGGGCGGCGAAGCGCAGCGCGTCAAGCTCGCAACGGAGCTTGCCAAGCGCAGCACCGGCAAAACCATCTATATCCTCGATGAGCCGACAACGGGTCTGCATATCGCGGACGTGCACCGTCTGGTCGATGTGCTGCAGCTCTTGGTCGAGGGCGGCAACACTGTCGTCGTCATCGAGCACAATCTCGACCTGATCAAGACCGCCGACCACATCATCGACTTGGGACCCGAGGGCGGCGACATGGGCGGAAAAATCATCGCGCAGGGGACCCCCGAACAGGTCGCCGGGCACCCTGACTCCTACACCGGCATGTATCTGAAACCCATACTGGAAAAGCGGTGAGCCGCAGGGGAGAGAGCCCCCCACTGCTTTCGGTCACTCTGATCGCGGCGCCGCTGATTCGCCTTGGGGATGAGAGGATACTTCCCGATTTTCATTGTCCTCATTAGAAAAAATCCGTTCTTGTAAACGGACGGTTGAATCATTCTCTGCATTATTGAATTCTTTTATAAACAGTTGCTTGATATTTTTCGGGCAGCTGTTTTATAATAGAGCTGCAAAACGAAAGGAAAATACAGCGAAAGGCTTTGTCGGGTGAAATAAAGCTCCCGCATACGCCGTTTGATCAGGAGTAAAGGAGAAGAGAATGAAAAAGATTTTTGCTATCATGTTGATCGCCGCAAACTTAGCGGTCATGCTGACAGGCTGCGCCGGCTCCGTCAAGCCGACCGACGCGACCGAGGATGAACCTGCCCGTACGACCGACGCGGCAGTCAGTGAACACCGGACGATCGATCTGAATAACCTGCCGTCAAAATTCGATTTGAGGGACGTCGACGGCAAGAACTACGTGACGCCCGTAAAAGCCCAGCGGTGGGGCGATTGCTGGAGCTTCGCCCTCGCGGGCGCGGCAGAGACCGCTTATCTGTACGCAAACGATCTGGGCGTGCCGGCAGGCGAGAAAAATGACAAGGTCAATTTCTCCGAGAAATACATCGCGTGGTATATGTTCCACGGCATGACGAAGGACGACGTGGTCACGGGAAGGGTGCGCGCTTCACAGGTCGGCGAGGGCTTCGACCCGAGCGAGGCGGAGGAAGCGAGCGAGATGACCCCGTATTTTATCGGCGGACCCTTTGTGCAAACCGCGAATCTGTTCGGCTGCGGCTTTGGTCCCGTTGACGAGAGCGTGGTAGTCAACGGCGAATTGCCCTATGCCTATGATGCCGAGGCTTCCGTTGAGTGGGAGCTTCCGCTCAACGCAGCATACCGCAGCACCCCGGTTGCCGCGCTGTTCAGAGACAGCCGCGTTCTGCCGACGCCTGCCAAGACCGACGCGGACGGAAACTATGTGTTCAACCGGGAGGGCGTCGACGCGATCAAGAAGGAGCTCTGTCAGGGACACGGCGTCTGTGTGGCGCTCAATGCGCAGAATCCCGGCTACAACGGAAAAAAACGCGCTTCTTACTACAGCGGCGACGAGGAGCCGAATCATGCGGTCTTGGTCGTGGGCTACGACGATGACTTCCCGAAGGAGAAGTTCACCCGAACAGAGTCGGACGGCACAGAGGTCGAGGGTTCTACGCCTCCCGAGAACGGGGCTTTGATCATCAAAAACAGCTGGGGCTTGACCTCTTTTGACGGTGATATCGACGACGGTTACGTCTACGTATCGTATTACGATCACTGCCTGTTGGCTGCGCTGAGCTATGTTTTTGACAGCGATCGGGAGGCGAAGCATACCGCGCAAAACTTCGATCAGTACGATTTGATCATGACGCAGTGGTACGGCAGCTCGGAATACGAAAGCGAGACCAAGATGGCGAATCTCTTTGACGCCGAAGCGGACGAAAGCCTGTATCAGATCGAGTACAGGACCTGCCGCCCCGACGCCGAGGTGACTTACGAGATATACAAGGATGTAGAAAAGGATTCTCCCTCATCCGGCACCCTGCTGGAGAAGGCCGTCAACACCCACCCGTACGCGGGCTCCCATGTGATCGACCTGCAAAATGAATACCCGCTCAAAAAGGGAGAGTCCTATGCCGTTGTCCTGACCGTGAAGCACGGCAGTCAATACGCCGAGGTGTTTCCCTACAGCCTGAAATTTTTCGACGGCATGACCGTAAAGGGCGTCATCAACAAGGGCGAGAGCTTTCTGTATACGGACGGCAAGTGGACGGATATGGCAGAGCAAAAGGACAGCCTACTCGAAAGGGCATATGAACAGCAAAGCGCGGAGAGCATCGCCTCCGACAAAGCCGTGCCCGATATCGAAATAGACAAAAAGACCTTTGCCGTTGACAACTATCCGATCAAGGCGATCTCGGCGCCGAGCGGCAAATGATTGGAAAAGAGAAAGGAGAAACCGACATGATCAAGGAAGCCTTATTTGAACTCAGCTTTCCCTATTACACCGGGCATGACAGGACGGTGCGCGTTTATGTGCCCGAACACGAGGAAGGAGAAAAGCTGCCGGTCATCTACATGACGGACGGACAGAACCTGTTTGAGGACGACCGCCCCGAGCAGTTCGGCTGCTGGTACACCCGCGAAGCGGTCAGGGAGGTCGGCAGCGCGATCATCGTCGGCATCCATAATAACGATGAGGGCCCCGTGCAGCGGACGAGGGAGCTGACCCCGAAGTCCATCGGCGCGCTCATCTTTCCCGAGGATATGCCCCAACCGGTCAGAAACAGCATCATCCCCGAGGGCGAGATTTTCGACGACTTTGTGATCCAAACCGTGATACCCGAGATCGAGAAGCGCTTTCCCGTGGAGACGGGCAGGAACGCCGCGGCGTTTTGCGGCAGCTCCTCGGGCGGCTTGCAGGCATATTTCACTTCTCTGAGCCATCCCGACCGATTCTGCATGTCCGGCGTCTTTTCTCCCACGTTTCCCCTTTACGCGACTGCCGATATCGCGGGCTGGACGTCTGCAAGGCTGAATGGCGCCATGCCGTATCTCTACTTCTACAGCGGCGCGGTCGGTATGCCGGAGGCGGTGATATGTGAGAGCACGCAGGCGGTATACGACGCGATCGCCGCGTTCTATCCGTCGGAGCGCAAAAAAGAGGTCATCCTCCCCGATCAGCCGCATCATGAAAGCGCGTGGGCGCCGATCTTCAAGGATTTTCTGCAAACATTTTTACAGCGCAGAGAAACGCTTTGAACGATGAGGCGTATGACAAAATTATCGCCGTATATTTCCCTTTCAATCGGCGTCTTGCTTTTCGCTCCGATCTATGATACAATAATAAAGATAAGAGTGTAAGGCGTCGAGGATATTATCGCGACGAGCAATTTGACCGACCCTTTTGGAGAAAGAATAAGAAAAGAATCAAACAAGCCCCGGCAAAGCGCGTCGCATTTGCCGAGGCTTTTCCTGATTGTGAATGAAGAATTGGTTGTGATCCGAAATGAGATCAAAAAGCATCTCACAATTTGATAAAATGACGCAGATGCCGGTTTCGCGGCTTGTTATCACCCTTTCGATACCGACGATCATCAGCATGCTGATCACGAATATCTACAACCTTGTTGACACCGCCTTTGTCGGCCGGCTCGGCAATTCGGCGAGCGGCGCGGTCGGGATCGTGTTCGGCTTTATGGCAGTCTTGCAGGCGGTGGGCTTCATGTTCGGCAACGGCGCAGGCAGCATCATTTCCAGACTGCTCGGCGCGAAGGATGGGGAAGAAGCGTCTAAGGTCGCTTCCACGGCGTTCTTTTCCTCGCTCGTTTTCGGCGCGCTGGTGTCGGTTTGCTGTCTGTTTATGCTAAAGCCCTTGGTGATGCTGCTCGGCAGCACCGAGACGATCGCGCCTTATGCCGAGACCTATATCCGGTATATCCTGATCGCTTCGCCGTTCATCACCGCGAGCTTCACCATGAACAATCTCCTGCGCTATGAGGGCAAGGCAATGCTCGGCATGATCGGCTTGGGCGTCGGCGCGGTGCTGAATATCGCGGGCGACCCGGTTTTGATGTTCGGGCTCAGGATGGGGATCGCCGGCGCGGGGTTGTCCACCTGTATTTCACAGATCATCGGCTTCTTTGTGCTGCTCTCGATGTTCCTGCTCAACCGGACGCAGTGCACTCTCTCTGTCAGGCTGATTCTGCCCAAAGCCCTGCCGGATATCGTCGCGACGGGGCTGCCCAGCCTGCTGCGTCAGGGGCTCAATTCGCTGAGCACCGTTGTGCTGAATAACTGTTCGGCGGTCTACGGTGATGCAGCCGTCGCCGCGATGAGCATCGTCTCGCGCGTGATTTTCTTTACCTTCTCCTTTGCGCTCGGCATCGGACAGGGCTTTCAGCCTGTCTGCGGCTTCAACTACGGCGCGAAGAAGTACGGCAGGGTCACCTCCGCCTACCGCTTTACGGTCGTTTTATCGGAGATCATCATCGTCATCATGTCGGCGGCGCTGCTACTGTTCCCGGGCGAGATCATCCGCATCTTCCGCGACGACAGCGCGGTCGTTTCGTTCGGGACGCGCGCGCTGGTTTTGCAGGCGGTCGCGCAGCTGTTTCTGCCGTTTTGCATGGTGACGGAGATGGCGCTGCAAAGCGCGGGCAAGAAAATCGGCGCGTCGCTGCTGTCGGTCTTGCGCAACGGACTGTTCTTTATCCCGCTGCTGCTGATCTTATCCAACCTGCGCGGCTTCGGCGGCATTCAGGAGGCGCAGCCGTTGTCGGTCGTTTTGGCAGTCATTCCGTCAGCAATACTGGCGGTGAGATTCTTTCGGGGGCTGCCCTTGACGCGGCCTTGAACGGCACGATGAAGCGCAGCCGTATCTGTCACAGGGCGTTGGCATAACAGGGAAAGACCTCGGACAGCGAAAATGCTTTCCGAGGTTTTTGGATCACACCAAAATGCGGGCATCCTTTTTGAAAAAACGCTTGACAAAATGAATCGGATATGATATAGTAATTGTGGTGGTTAGCAATAGGTAACTTAACGGCATTTTATTTGGCTGTTTGCTTTTTGAATGAAGGTTAGCACTTGCTAATCACATACATAAAGACATCAACAGATGTCGGAAGATTTGATCATCCGGTATCATTCAATCTTGTGTTTTTCCATCCCATTTCATATTTTTGCACAGACGTCCGCCTCCTCGCGGGCGTTTCTGCTTGACAAAAGTATCTTTGACAGATCTCATACGGTCGGAAAATCAGGATTGAATGAACTAATTTGTCATATGGTTAGCGCAAACTAACTAATTGATCGCGAAAACTCGGGACAGGGTCGGCAAAACTTCGATTTTACAACTTTTGCTGTTTGGGAGGAAACAGACATGTCAATCGTACAATTTGAGAATGTCACAAGAGTCTATACAAGCGGTGAGCACGCGTTAAAGGCGCTCGATCAGGTCAGCTTTACGCTGGATGAGGGCAGGTTTGTCGTGATCCTCGGACCATCCGGCGCGGGCAAGAGCAAGCTGCTCAACCTGCTGGGCGGTCTTGACAGCCCGACCGAGGGCACGATCACCGTCGGCGGCAGGGATATCAGCACGCTCTCCGACAACGAGCTCGCCGACTACCGCGCCGCGACGGTGGGCTTGCCGTATAGGTCTCCTTGGAGCCGTAGGGCGAAAAGGTGATCTCGTCACCGATGTCCGCCTTGTCACGCAGCCGCAGGCA
>CACZWQ010000060.1 GCA_902784855.1 uncultured Ruminococcus sp.
TGTCGCGTTCTGTCCTTTTCGGGCAGGTAATAGGGAATGCGGTGCGAATCCGCAGCAACTTTCATTACCGTGTATTGCTATCAATGAGTCGGGTTACTTCCGCGGCGGCTTGGATCTGTATTCTTGGATAAGAAGAAGCACAGCCATCAAACAGCCGCAATCGCTTGCGGTCTGTTCATCGTGCTTTTCTTTCGGGAAAGGCGCGATTATTTTTTTTAGGAGGAATCGAACATGAAACACAATGCAAAAAAACTTCTGTGCATGACGCTCGCGCTGACACTGCTGTTTTCGTCGCTCTTTGCGCTCGGTGCAAGCGCGGCAGGAAACGATACGGTGCGTGTCGTCGTCAAAAACAACACCTTTACCGCACAAGGCGGCGCCCCTTGGACGGGTGTATTGATTGACCGAAAAATGGAACTTACTGCAGAGGATTCCATGGAGTCCGTGCTGGAGCGCGCGGTGCAGAGCAGCGGCTTCGCCTTCACGGTCTCGGAGTACGGCTATATCTCATCCGTCAACGGCTTGTCGGAGTATGCCGCGAACGGCAGCGGCGGCTGGATGTCGACCCTCAACGACTGGTTCACCGCCGACGCGACGACCGCCTACACCGTCGCAAACGGCGCGCTGACAGCGGGCGACGAGCTGGTGCTGCAATACACCTGCTCCTGGGGCGCGGACGTCGGCTCGCTCTACGGCAACTATGACACCTTGCTCAAAAGCCTGAAGATCGACGGCGCTTCCCTGTCCGCACCGTTTGACCCCGCCGTCATCGAGTATGACGTCTACATCGGCACCGAAGAAAAAGAGATCACCCTCTATCCCGAGGCGGCAAACAAGAATTATCAGGTGAGAAGCTATCTCAACGAGTTCCGCGCGACCGATGAAAGCGCCTATCTGCGCAGGGGACGCGCCTTCAAGGTCACCGACGGCGACTCCTTCTACATCGGCATCGGCAATCCCGCATGGCCTTCCATGAACGCCTACGGCGGAGTTGCCGAGCAGACGGTTTATTATTTCAATGTCAAATACCGCGCGGTGAAGGGCGATCTGGACGGCAACGGCGTATTGGATATCAACGACGTCACCAAGCTCCAGCGTTGTCTGGCTGAATTTGAGGCGCTCAGCAACAAGCAACTGGCTGCGGCTGACGTCACCGGCGACGGAAGGGTCGATATCAACGACGCCACGAAGATGCAGCGCATTATCGCCGAGCTTGAATAAGAGAAACAGAAGAAGGGAGCGGAAACGGATGAAGCAAATGCTAATATCAGCGATCGGGTGCCTGTTATCGGCGTCCGTGCTGCTGATCTCGTCCGTTCCCGCTTCGGCGCTTTCCGAAGAAGCGCTGCGTACCAAATACGACGAGACGGCGGCTCATCTGCAAGAGTTGGAGCCGCAGGTCGGCTCGATGGGCGGCGAATGGATGGTGCTGGGGCTTGCGCGCGGCGGGCTGCTGAGCGATGAGGCAAAGGACGCCTATCTCAAAGCGGCGGAAGCGTATGTCTCGTCCGTCGGCTCCGACAAGCTTCACGCGCGCCGCTCAACCGAGAATTCCCGCGTCATTCTGGCGCTGTCGTCCGTCGGGAAGAGCGCCGAGGATGTGGCGGGCTACGACCTGCTTGCGCCCCTGACCGACAAAAGCTATGTATCTAGGCAGGGTATCAACGGCGTGATCTGGGCGCTGCTCGCGCTCGACTGCTGCGACTATCCCGTCGACGGGGACACAAGGGAGCAGTTGATCGATATGATCCTCGACAAACAGTGCGCAGACGGCGGCTGGACGCTCGACGGCGACGTCTCCGACCCCGATATGACGGGCATGGCGATCCAGGCGCTGGCGCCCTACCGCTTTTATGACGCGGATATTCGGGCAGCGATCGATCGCGGTCTGGAACGACTATCTGTTCAGCGACAGAGCGGCGATTGGAGTCCCGAGAGCTGTGCGCAGGTGATCGTCGCACTTTCGACCCTCGGGATAGATGCGCAGGACGCGCGCTTTTGCAAGGAGAAAGACACGCTGCTTGACAGCCTCGCGGCGTTTTCCGTGCCGAACGGCTTTGAGCACACCGAGGGGATGGGCTACCATCAGATGTCGACCGAGCAGGCGTTCTATGCCATGACCGCCTATCTGCGCCTGCAAAGCGGCAAAACGCCGCTCTATGATATGCGCGATATCGCTTGCTGTTCGGTGCCTGACGTCGACGGTGACGGCAGGACGACCATCAACGACGCGACGCGCATGCAGCGCTTTCTCGCTGAATTTGACGAGCATCTCACGGCGCCGCAGCAAAAAAGCGCCGACTGTGACCGCGACGGCAGGCTGAGCATTCATGATGTGACCGCGCTGCAGCGGATACTCGCGCGATAAGGATGTGCCTTATGATCGATTTTGTGAAAAAGTATAAATTTGTTTTCCTTGCCGCAATTGTCGTGATTGCGGCTTTGGTGTTTGCGTTTATCAGCGGCGGCAAATCGGAGCCGCCTGCAAATCAATCGGTTCCGACAACTTCGGCAATATCCAAAATACCGATGACGACAGCCGAACCGCAGCCCACGCAGGCGACAACAACCGCTGCAACGGCAGCGCCCTCCGCTCAGCCGACAACGGTTCACGCTTCAAGTAAGCCCGTCGCATCCACCGCTCCGCCTTCACAGACCGCGACACAGCCGCCCACAGAGTCGCATGCCCCTGTGACGACTGCTTCTGCGCCGACAAGCAAGCCGCAGCCCACAGCGCCGCAAACCAAGCCCGCAGCGCATCACTGCACCGTCTCCGTCACATGCGAGACGGCGCTCTCGCGGCGGGACACGCTCAGTGAGGACGTCGCCGCAGTGATTCCCGACGACGGTAGCATCCTGAAACCGGTGACCATGACCTACCGCGAGGGACAGAGCGTCTTTGATGTCCTGCAGGAAGCCTGCCGCGCAAATGGCGTCCATCTTGAATTTACCGACACGCCGATCTACCGTTCCGCCTATATTGAGGGGATCGGCAACCTCTACGAGTTCGACTGCGGCGCAGGCTCCGGCTGGATGTACCGCGTCAACGGTTGGTTCCCGAATTACGGCTGCTCTCGCTATACGGTCCAAGACGGCGACGTGATCGAGTGGCTCTACACCTGCGACCTCGGAAATGACATCGGGGGCAAAAACGATTACCATGAGAGCGATTGATATGAGAGATTCTTTTTCCGACCGCCACCCGCTCGTCAATTTTCTTTTCTTCGCCGCGGCGGTCACGTTTTCGATGTTCGTCATGCAGCCCGTCTGTTTAGGTCTCTCGCTTGTTTGCGCCTCAGCATATGCGGTTTATTTGAACGGGAGCGCGGTCCGGCGCACGTTGCGATGGCTGATTCCGACGGCGGTGCTGATCACGCTCGTCAACCCGCTGTTCAATCACAGGGGAGAAACGATCCTGACCTATTTCCCGTGGGGCAATCCGCTGACGCTGGAGTCGATGCTGTACGGCTTTGCGTCGGCGCTTTTGATCTGCGCCGTCGCGCTGTGGTTTTCCTGCGTCAACCGCGTGATGACCTCGGACAAGCTGGTGTTTTTGTTCGGCAGGGTCGCGCCGTCTCTCAGCTTGGTGCTCTCAATGGCGCTGCGCTTCGTGCCGCGGTTCTCCGAACAGCTCAGGCAGGTAAAGCAGGCGCAAGCGTGCTTCCTCCCGCGCGGCAAGCAGCATGTGATACAGCGGCTTCAAACGGGACTGCACATTTTTGGTATCATGGTGAGCTGGTCACTGGAAAACGCGATTGACACCTCCGACTCGATGAAAAGCCGCGGCTACGGCTTAAAGGGGCGCACATCGTATGCGCGTTATTCCTTCCACGGGCGCGACGCAGTCATATTGGCAGCAATTCTGACGGAAAGCGCCGCGCTGGCGGGCATGCTGTGGAGCGGCATGCTGCGCTATCGCTGGTTCCCGTCGCTCAGGGGCGAGCTGATCGGCGCGCCGTCGGCGGTGTTTTATGTTCTTTATGCGGCGCTGCTGCTCACGCCGCTGCTCATCAACATAGGGGAGGCGATCGAATGGAAGCGCTTACGGTCGAGCATTTGAGCTTTTGCTATCCCGAAGCGGACAGCGAGATCCTTCATGACCTTTCCTTTTGTGTCAGGGCAGGCGAGTTCATCGCGCTCTGCGGGCTTTCGGGCAGCGGAAAAACGACGCTGCTGCGGCAGTTCAAGCCCGCCCTGACGCCGCACGGGGAGCGTCGGGGACAAATTCTTTTCGACGGTCGGGAGCTGACATCACTCTCGCAGCGCGAACAGAGTGAGTACATCGGCTTTGTGCAGCAGTCGCCTGACAATCAAATCGTGACCGACAAGGTCTGGCATGAGCTCGCCTTCGGCTTGGAGAGCTTAGGACTCCCGCAGGAGACCATCCGACGCCGCGTCGCGGAGACCGCCTCGTTCTTCGGCATTGAGCAGCTTTTTGAGACGGACGTCGCCGCGCTGTCGGGCGGGCAGAAGCAGCTGCTCAACCTCGCGTCGGTGATGGCGATGCAGCCCGAGCTGCTGCTCCTCGACGAGCCGACCGCGCAGCTTGACCCGATCGCCGCGGCGGATTTTATCGCGTGCCTGACGCGCGTGAACCGTGAGCTGGGCACGACGATCATCATCACCGAGCACCGCCTCGAGAGCGTTTTGCCCGTCAGCGACAGGGTGCTGGTGCTGGAAAACGGCAGGCTCATTTCCGACGATACGCCCGCACACACCGGGCAAAACCTCAAACGGGCGCACAGCGCATGCTTTCTTTCGCTGCCGTCGCCCATGCGCATTTGGGACGCCGTGGAAAGCGGCGGCGGCGAATGTCCCGTCACGGTCGCACAGGGGCGGCACTGGCTGAAAGCTTTTGCGCAGACGCACGAACTGCGGCAGCTGCCGGAGGAAAAGCTCCCGCAGGCGGGTGAGGCGGTGATCACGCTGAAAAATTGCAGCTTCCGCTATGGAAGAAATGCACCCGATGTGCTGCGCCACCTGAGCTTGGAGGTGCGGCGCGGCGAGCTTTTGACCGTCATGGGCGGCAACGGAACGGGAAAAAGCACGCTGCTGTCGCTGCTCAACGGGACGAATCGCCCCTACAGCGGCAGATATATCTCCCATGCCGCATGCTGCGCGACCCTGCCGCAGAACCCGCAGGTGCTTTTTGACGGCAAAACCGTGCGGGAGACGCTGGAGCATGCCTTTTCGGGGAAAACGAGAAGTGAAGAAGAATCGCGGCGTATGGATGAGGTGATCCGCCTGTGCGGGCTGCAAAGCCTATTGAGCCGCCATCCGTTCGATCTTTCGGGCGGTGAAATGCAAAAGGCAGCGCTCGCAAAGCTACTTTTGCTGAAACCCGATGTGCTGCTGCTCGACGAGCCGACCAAGGGCTTGGACGCGTCATTTAAAGAGACTCTTGCCGCCATCCTGCAAAAGCTGACCGCTAAGGGCGTCGCCGTCGTGATGATCAGCCACGATATGGAATTCTGCGCTCGCAGCAGCCACCGATGCGTGCTGCTGTTCAACGGAGAGTTAGCGGCAGGCGGCACGCCGCGCGATTTTTTCAGCGGCAACAGCTTCTATGTCACCTCAGCCGCACGCATGGCGCGAGAGCTGGTTTCCCATGCGGTCACGGCGGAGGATGTGATCTTTGCCTGTACCGGAAGGGCGCCCTCGCCGCCCGAGCATCACCCCGATCCACCCTGTCAGAACCCCGAACCTGATCGGAAAAATCAAACTCCGGAACCGAAGCGCTTCACCTTTAAAAAGCAAAAGCTGAAACCGCGCACCATCCTGTCGGCGTTGATGCTCTGGCTGCTGATACCCGTCACGATCTTTGTCGGGGTCGTGTTCCTCGATGACCGTCGGTATCTGTTCATCTCGCTGTTGATCGTATTGGAGAGCATGCTGCCGTTCTTTCTCGTTTTTGAGGGAAGGAAGCCGCAGGCGCGCGAGTTGGTGCTCGTCGCCGTGCTCTGTGCGCTGACGGTCGCGGGACGCGCGGCATTCGCTGCCCTGCCTCAGGTCAAGCCCGTGCTGGCGCTGGTCATCATCAGCGGCGTGGCGCTCGGCGGTGAGACGGGCTTTGTTGTCGGTGCGGTCTCGATGCTCCTGTCCAACATGCTGTTCGGTCAGGGTGCGTGGACACCGTGGCAGATGTTTTCGGCGGGAATCATCGGCTTTATGGCAGGCGTTCTCTTCCGCAGAGGGATTTCGGCGGGGAATAGGGGGGCGCTGAGTGTATTCGGCTTTCTTGCCGCCGTTCTGCTGTACGGCGGTGTGATGAATTTTTCGTCGCTGGTGCTGGCGCATGCGCCGATGAATACGGAAACCGTTCTCGCCTTCTACTTGCAGGGCTTGCCGTTCGATCTCATTCACGCGGTTTCCACGGCGGCGTTTTTGTTCCTCTTTGCAAAGCCGATGCTGGAAAAGCTCGGCCGCATCAAAATCAAATACGGCATGATATAGAAAAGCGATGGAGCTTGTTGACTCCATCGCTTTTAAACAAATAATCAGTAGCTGATGATCTCCCAGCCGTCCTCGGTGACCAGCACTTGGATCTCCCACTGCGCCGACGGGCTGCCGTCCTTGGTGTAGATCGTCCAGCCGTTTTCTTCGTCGGTGAAGATCTCGGGGCGTCCCATGTTGATCATCGGCTCAATGGTAAAGCACATGCCCGGCACCATCAGCATTTCCGTGCCTCTCTCGGTCACATAGCTGACCCACGGATCCTCGTGGAATTCCAAGCCGATACCGTGGCCGCCGACCTCGCGGACGACCGAATAGCCGTTCGACTTGACATAGTCGTTGATCGCCTGCGCCATATCGCCGAGGAAGCCCCACGGCTTGACCTCCTTCAAGCCCTCCTGCAGGGCTTGCTTGGCGACGGCTACCAGCCGCTTTTTGTCCTCGCTGACCTCGCCGATACAGAACATGCGCGAGGAATCCGAGTAGTAGCCGTTGAGATTGGTGGAGACGTCGACGTTGACGATATCGCCGTCCTTCAGAATGATGTCCTCCGCGGGAATGCCGTGGCAGACCTCATTGTTGAGCGAGGTGCACACGCTCTTGGGAAAGCCCTCGTAATGCAGTGGTGCGGGAATGCCGCCCATTTTGACGGTCGTCTCATACACCCAGCGGTCGATCTCTGCCGTGGAAATGCCTGCTTTGATGTGCTCTGCCACATAATCGAGCACGGCGATATTGATTTTCGCGCTTTCCTTGATTTTTTCTATCTGCTCCGCTGTTTTGAGGATGGAGTGGTCGGGAACGATATGCCCCTGCGCTTCGATCTCTTCGATCCGCTCGTCAAAGTCGATGTGACATTTCTTGTATTTCCTGCCGCTGCCGCACCAGCACGCGTCATTTCTGCCGGGTTTTTTCATATCGATCTCTCCTTATGCTTGACAGACTTTGCCATATTAGATACCGCTAGTATTATATCACCTCCTTGAAATAACTACAAGAGAAATCTCATTTTTGTTGCCATAATCAGTTAAATGATGTATAATTGACATGATCGGCGGCATATTTTTAGGCAGAGGTGTTGTGATGAAACGAAAACAGATCCTGCCTGCGGCGGCTGTTTTGCTGAGCATAGCCGCATTTGCGCTGCTGATGGTCCGCTCCGCCGCCAATATCACCCGTTTGACCGCCGCGACATCGCGCACGGCGGCGACTGCTGTGCTGATCGACCCGGGACACGGCGGAGAGGATGGCGGAGCGGTCTGCGGCGAGGTGCAGGAGAAGCAGATCAACCTTGCTGTTTCCCGCGATCTCGCCGACCTGCTCACCCTCTGCGGCTATGAGGTCGAGCTGACGCGCGACAGCGACAATTCGCTCTCCGATGACGGAGAGACGGTGCGCAAGCGCAAGAATAACGATATGAAGGCGCGGCTCGCGCTGTATAATGCCTCGGCGGACCGTGTGGTGCTGAGCATCCACCAGAACAAATTTAACGCGGCGTCATCCCGCGGCGCTCAGGTTTTCTATTCGCCGAACGACGGCAGGAGCGCCGCTTTAGCGGAGCGTATCCGCTTTGCCGTCACGGCGCTTTTACAGCCTGACAATGAGCGCGAATGCAAAAAAGCGGGCAAGGAGATCTTTCTTCTGAAAAATGCCGAGGTGCCCGCCGTGCTGGTGGAATGCGGCTTTATCTCCAACCCGCAGGAGCGGGAGCTGCTTTTAAAAGACGCCTATCAAAAGCAGATGGCGCTGGCTGTCGCCGCGGGCTTTATCAATTTTGACAATACGGACAATCGGAAGTGACAATCATGGCTAAAATCAAAAGCGTCTATATTTGCTCGGAATGCGGGCACGAGTCGCCGAAATGGTACGGAAAATGCCCGTCCTGCGGCGAGTGGAACACGATGAACGAGGAGATCAAGGACACCGCGAAGGCGGCTCCCGCGGCAAAGGCGAGGTCATTCTCCTCCTATGCCAAGCCGTTCTCCATCAACGAGATCTCCACCGAGGACGAACACCGCTACGACACGGGCTGCAAGGAGCTCAACCGCGTGCTGGGCGGCGGCATCGTCAAGGGCAGCCTGATCCTCTTGGGCGGCGACCCGGGCATCGGCAAATCGACGGTGCTGATGCAGATCTGCCAGTACATGGGCGACACCCTAAAAATCCTCTATGTTTCGGGTGAGGAGAGCAAGCGGCAGCTCAAGCTGCGCGCGATCCGCTTGGGCGTGGACTCGCCGAATCTCTATGTGATGACCGAGACCGACGTGGAGGTCGTGTGCGAGCAGATCAAGAATATCAAGCCCGATCTGGTGATGATCGACTCGATCCAGACGATGAACCTCACCGAGCTGAGCTCGTCGCCCGGCAGCGTCACACAGGTCAGGGAATGCACCAATCTGTTGATGCGCACGGCAAAGGGCTTGGATATCCCGATGTTCGTCGTGGGTCACGTCAACAAGGAGGGCTCCATCGCGGGTCCCAAGGTGTTGGAGCATATCGTCGACACCGTGCTGCACTTTGAGGGCGACAAGCAGATGGCATGCCGCATCCTGCGCGCGGTCAAGAACCGCTACGGCTCCACCAACGAGATCGGCGTGTTTGAGATGACCGACCGGGGCTTACAAGAGGTGGACAATCCTTCCGTCATGCTGCTGTCCGGCAGACCGACCAATGTTTCGGGCACCTGCGTCACCTGCACGATCGAAGGCTCCCGCCCGATTCTCGCCGAGACGCAGGGACTCGCGACCCAGAGCGGCTACGGCAACGCCCGCAGGATGGCGACGGGCTATGATTACAACCGCCTGTCCATGCTCTTGGCTGTGCTTGAAAAGCGCGCGGGCTATTTCTTCTCCAACAGCGACACCTACATCAACATCGTCGGCGGCTTGCGGGTGCTCGAGCCGGCAATTGACTTGGCTATCGCGATGGCGTTGATCAGCAGTCTCAAGGATACGCCGGTGGACGAAAAAGCCGTGGTGTTCGGCGAGATCGGTCTGGCGGGGGAGATACGCTCCGTTTCGCAGGCGCAGCTGCGCATCAACGAGGCGGTGCGGCTCGGC
>CACZWQ010000061.1 GCA_902784855.1 uncultured Ruminococcus sp.
GGCGCTTTCAGCTTGCGCGCCAGCAGCCCGAATGCCTTGGCAAATACCACGATGATTGCCAAATCCTTTAGTACCGACAGAATATCCACTTGTCATCATACTCCATTGTAAGATTTCCGTCTCCTATCCTACACCCAAACCCCAAAAAAGTCAACTCCCCCGCGTGTCGTGGGAGCCGGTCCGCCCGCGTGTCGCGGGAGCCGGTCCGCCCGCGTGTCGCGGGAGCCGGTCCGCGCGTGAAGGGTTTGCAAGAAAGGCAACCGTAAAAGCCCGCGCTATAACGCGGGAATTATGCCTAACCGTTAAAACAAACGTCGCTTGCGCGGACTGCTGCTACAGCCGTAGCGGATTGCTGCTACAGCCGTAGCGGATTGCTGCTACAGCCGTAGAGACCGGCTCAAAAGAAAATGAGCCGGTCTCGCTGTTTCTAATACTATTTGAAGTACGCGACGCCGCTTTCAAAGATCTTCTGATCCTTGGCGAACGGCACGTTTTGATAGAGGTTATCGCCCTTACGCTCGCTGTGACCCATCTTGCCCAGCACCCTGCCGTCGGGAGAGGTGATGCCCTCGATCGCGCAGACAGAGCCGTTGAGATTGAAGGTGACATCGCCCGAGGGGCTGCCGCCGAGGTCGACATACTGGGTGGCGATCTGACCGTTTTCCGAGAGCGCCCTGACGGTCGCCTCGTCCGCCATGAAGCGTCCCTCACCGTGAGACACGGGGATCGCGAACACGTCGCCCGCGTTCACCTGCGCGAACCACGGGGATTTGACCGAGGTCACCCGGGTGTACGCCATGTGCGAGATATGTCTGCCGACCGTATTGAAGGTCAGGGTCGGATCGGTGGGCTTGAGCGGACGGATCTCGCCGTAGGGCACCAAACCGAGCTTGATCAGCGCCTGGAAGCCGTTGCAGATGCCGAGCATCAGACCGTCGCGGTTTTTCAGCAGGTCGCTGACCGCCTCGGCGATGCGCGGATTGCGGAAGGTCGTGGCGATGAACTTGCCCGAGCCGTCGGGCTCGTCGCCGCCCGAGAAGCCGCCGGGCAGCATGATCATCTGAGACGTCCGGATGATCTGCTCCATGCGGTCGATGGTCTCCTCGATGCCCTGCTGGGTGAGGTTCTTGACGATGAGCAGCTCCACCTCGGCGCCCGCCTTCTCAAAGGCTCTCGCCGTGTCGACCTCGCAGTTGGTGCCCGGGAACACGGGGATGAACACCTTGGGCTTGGCGACCTTGATCGCGGGAGAAGCCGTGCTGCGCGCGGGATAAAGCGGCACATCCACCGTGACGGCGGGGCACTCCGCCTGCGTCGGGAACACCTTCTCCAGCGGCGCCTTCCACGCGTCGATCAGCTCTGTGACGCCGACGGCGCTCTCGCCCATGGTGATCCTGCCGTCGTCGGTGACAACGCCCAGCTCGTAGTGCAAGACATCCTTATCAAGCTGCGCGCCGTCCTCAAGCTCAAGCACCAGCGAGCCGGACAGCGGTGCGAACAGCTCCTTGTCGCTCAGCTCCTTGGCAAAGGCAAAGCCGAAGAGGTTGCCGAAGCACGCCTTGCAGACGCTCGCCGCCGCGCCGCCCTCCTTGACGACGGAGGCAGAAAGCACCTTGCCGCTGTTTGCAAGGGCGTAGACCGCGCGGTACATCCTGACCAGCTTGTCCCAATCGGGCATAAGGGTCTCCTTGACCTCGGGGACGGGCACATAAACGACCTTGGAGCCCGCGCGCTTGAACTCGGCGGAGATCGTCTTGCTCGCCTTGGTCATGGCGACCGCAAAGCTGACCAGCGTGGGCGGCACGTCGATATCCTCAAACGAGCCGGACATGCTGTCCTTGCCGCCGATCGAGGGCAGTCCCAGCTTCATCTGCGCCTGCATAGCGCCCAGCAGCGCCGCCGCGGGCTTGCCCCAGCGGGAGGGCACATCGTTTAATCTTTCAAAATATTCCTGGAAGGTGAGTCTGGCAGTCAGCGGGTCGGCGCCGATCGCCAGCAGCTTGGAGGCGCTCTCCACCACCGCGTACGCCGAGCCGTGGAAGGGGCTCCAGCGGGACACGCCCGGGATATAGCCGTAGCTCATGGCAGTAGCGTCGTCGGTCTCGCCCTTCTCCAGCGGGAGCTTCGCCGCCATCGCCTCCTGCGGGGTCAGCTGGGTCTTGCCGCCGAAGGGCATGATGACCGTCGCCGCGCCGATGGAAGCGTCAAAGCGCTCGGCCAAGCCGATCTGTGAGCAGACGTTCAACCTGCCCATGTTCCGGACCATCGCCTGCGCAAACGGCACGCCGCGCAGCTCCTCGGGACACGCCTCGCGGTAGCAGTCCTCCGCCTTGGGAGCGGCGATCGACGCCTTGGCGACCTGCGTCACGCCGTTGGTGTTGAGGAAGGCGCGGCTGAGGTCGACGATCTTGTCGCCGCGCCAGTTCATCGTCAGGCGCGGGCTCTCGGTGACGACCGCCACGGCAGTCGCCTCCAGATTCTCCACCGCCGCATAGGCGATGAAGGCTTCCACATCGTTCTTGTCCAGCACGACTGCCATTCTCTCCTGCGATTCGGAGATGGCGAGCTCGGTGCCGTCCAAGCCGTCATATTTCTTGGTGACCTTGTCGAGGTCGACGGTGAGTCCGTCGGCGAGCTCGCCGATCGCGACGCACACGCCGCCCGCGCCGAAGTCGTTGCATCTCTTGATCAGCTTCGCCACCTTGGGGTCGCGGAACAGGCGCTGGATCTTGCGCTCGGTGGGCGGATTGCCCTTCTGTACCTCGGCGCCGCAGGTCTCGATGGAGCTTTCGGTGTGCGCCTTGGATGAGCCGGTCGCGCCGCCGCAGCCGTCGCGTCCCGTTCTGCCGCCCAGCAGGACGATCACATCGTCGGGCATGGGCACCGCGCGGATGACGTTCTCCTTGGGAGAGGCGCCAATGACCGCGCCGATCTCCATGCGCTTCGCGACATAGCCCGGGTCATATAATTCCACAACCTGTCCCGTTGCCAGACCGATCTGGTTGCCGTAGGAGCTGTAGCCGTTCGCCGCGCCCGTGGTGATCTTGCGCGAGGGCAGCTTGCCGTGCAGCGTCTTGTCAAACGGCGTGGTGGGGTCGCCCGAGCCGGTGACGCGCATCGCCTGATAGACATAGGCGCGTCCCGACAGCGGATCGCGGATGGCGCCGCCGAGGCAGGTCGCCGCGCCGCCGAAGGGCTCGATCTCGGTGGGATGGTTGTGGGTCTCGTTCTTGAACTGCACCAGCCACTTCTCAGTCTTGCCGTCGATGGTGACGGGCACCTCGATGGAGCAGGCGTTGATCTCGTCGCTCTCGTCGAGGTCGGGGATCATGCCCTTCTTTTTGAGCGACTTCATGCCCATGAGCGCCATGTCCATCAGGGACACGATGCGGTCGGTGTCCTTGCCGTACACCTCGTCGCGGGCGGCATAGTATTCCGCCAGAGCGTCCTCGATCACCTTGCCGAGGGCGGCTTGCTCGATCTCGATCTCACTGAGGCGGGTCAGGAAGGTGGTGTGACGGCAGTGATCCGACCAGTAGGTGTCGATCACGCGCAGCTCGGTGACGCTTGGGTCGCGGTGCTCGGTGTCGCGGAAATAGTCGCGGCAGAATTTCAGGTCGTCGAGCGTCATGGCAAAGCCCATGGAGCCGTAGTACTGCGCCATCTCTTCATCGTTCCACGCGATAAAGCCCGTCACGCGCTTCACGTTTTCGGGAACGGGGATCTCCATATCGAGGGTCTCGGGCTTCTCGAGCGAGGCGAGGCGGCTTTCGACGGGGTTGATGAGGTATTCCTCGATCTTCTTCTGATCCTCGTCGGTGATGTCGCCCTTCAGGCAGATCACGCGCGCGGTGAGCACCTTGCAGCGCTCCCCTTGGGTCAAAAGCTGGACGCACTGCTCGGCGGAGTCGCCGCGCTGGTCGTACTGACCGGGCAGGTATTCCATCGCGAACACGCGCCAGCCGTCCTCGACGGGCAGGGTCTCCTCATAGATGACGTCGGCGTTCGGCTCGGACAGGACGATCCCCTTCGCGTTGTCATATTCCTCCTCGGTCAGCCCCTCGATATCATAGCGAACGATATATCTGAGGTCGGTGACGGACATCATGCGCAGGTTGTGGCGGATATCCCAAAGGGTCTGCTTCGCCACGACGTTGAAGCCGTCGCGTTTTTCTACAAAAATTCTGATGACGTTTGACATGTACTCAGCCTCCGTGTAATCATTGTTTCGTCTATTTTAGCACAAGTGCGGGAAATCTTATTTCAGAATAAGCATAATATCGAAAATTACTGTCCCGACAGCCGCTTAGTCAGCCGGTCATAGCGGATCAGCTTTTTCAGGTACCGCAAGCCGACCGCGATCAAAAGACAGAGCGCCAGCATCACGGCGTAGATCAAAACGGGATAGCGGAACCAATAGATGAAGGGCTTTCCGTAGAGCAAAAATACAAAGGTGTGGAACATATAGATCGGGCCGCTGTAGCCTCCGACCCACGCGAGCACCCGGCTCAGCCCCGGGATCCGCGACAGCACCAGATAGCAGAACAGCAAAATCGACAGCGCGAACAGCGCGTCAAAGCGCACGGATTCACCGGACTTGAAGCGGTGATAAGCAAAGAACGCGACGGCGGGCACCGTCAGCAGCAAGCCCTGCCACCACCGCGGAACATACCTGCCGATTCGTTCAAAGCAGTCAAAGCGCGCAAACAGCATGCCCGACAATATCGGCGCCAGCCATTCGGTAATGCGGCTGACGTCGCGCGGGAAAAAGCCCTTCGGCACCAGCATGAAGAACAGCGCCGCCGCGACCGCCACTGCGGGACAGACCTCGGTGAGCTTTCCGAGCAGCGGCAGCAGAAGATAGAAGGCGAGGATCATCGACATATACCACCAGCTGCTGTTCATCGAGGGCGTGCGCGTGAAAAACGACAGGCAGAAGAAATCGTACAAGCCGTAGAGCACGTTCCCCTGATAGACCTCCCAAAAATACACGCCGAAACAGATCCCGAGCGGGACAAAGATCAGATAGATGTACCAGAAATCCATCAGCAGCCGGACAAGGTGGCGCCAGACGAACCGCACCTGCGCCGCCGCGCCGCCCTGCGGGTCGCGACGGCTGTTCTTTTGCCGGCTCTTGAACATGCCGTAGGCGCTCAGGAAGAAAAACAGCGCTACGCAGACCTTGCAGTAACGGGCGATGTAGCTCTCCAAGGGAATGCCGTCGATCACGCGCACCGAGGTGAACAAGCCGTAGTATTCGGGGCTCCTGTAAAACAGATGGTGCCACAGCAGCAGCAGCAGCGCCGTGCCCTTGGCGATATTGGTCTGCCGGATGTCATACTTCATGCGATCCGCCTCCTTGCGATATTGATTCTATTATAGCATAAAAGCCACCGGGAATGCAATCTCCGAAATAAAAGAAAAGCGGAGTATCGGGGTTTTGGCACCTTTCCGAAAGGCATCTCCCATAATTCTTTAAAAACATGATTGACTATTCTTGGAAAATAGCGTAAAATAGGAATGATTGGACTGATGAAAATGAACCAAGTACAAATGATACGATTCAGGCTCTCTGCGCTGAGCATTTTCCGCGGCATTCTCGACCGAAGTGTGCCGCAGGCGTTCCTGCGCCTGCTCGACGCGCTCGACGAGCCGCCCGCGGAATTCCTGCGGCGCTACGGCGCGTTCTACTCGCTGATCAGCGAGCGCGGCTGCAGCGACAGACTCGCCTACGCCTTTACCGAGGCGGCGCTGTTTGACGAAAACTGCTTCACGCGCAGCGCGGCAGGCGGCACGCAGGACAGGCTGCCCGCAGGGGTCCTGCGCGCGGTCAAAAGCGACTGCGAGGCGATCCTCGCCGCCGCAAGCCTGAGCAGCGACGAGGTGCTGCACGCCTATGCGCGCTACGAGGAGATCAAGGACGTTGCCGACTCACTCCCGCGTTGGCAGAGCGGCGAATGCGCCGAAAGCTTTCGCATGTTCGACGGGTCGCTCGACCGCGTCGCGCAGTGGTACCGCAAAAACGGCTGCGGGATGTTCGCGCGCTACCGGGCGTTCATCTGGCGCGACGGCGATATCCGTCCCGTGCTCCACTACGACACCATCGCCCCGGAGGATTTCACGGGCTACGAGCGCCAGCGCCAAAAGGTGATGGACAACACCCGCGCCTTTCTCGAGGGCAAGACCTGCAACAACTGCCTGCTCTACGGCGACATGGGCACGGGCAAAAGCTCCACGGTCAAGGCGATGGCGAATTTGTTCCGCACACGCGGGCTGCGCATCGTCGAGATCCCCAAGGAGCGGCTGATGGACTTCCCGCTGCTCGTCGACAAGATCGCTCACCTGCCGATGCGGTTCATCATCTACATCGACGACCTCTCCTTCCAGCACCAGGATCAAAGCTATACCACGCTCAAGGCAGTCCTGGAGGGCGGTCTGGCGGCGCGTCCGTCGAACGCGCTGATCTACGCGACCTCAAACCGCCGTCACATCGTCAAGGAGCGCCTGTCCGACCGCGCGATCGAGGCGGACGATGTCAACACCCGCGACAATATGCAGGAGACCCTTTCGCTGTCCGACCGCTTCGGACTCGCCGTCTGCTATACAGCGCCCTCCAAAAAGGAGTTTCTGGAGATCGTGCTGGCGATGGCGAAGCAAAAAGGCATTGAAACGGATGAAGAAACGCTCTGCATGGGCGCCGAGCGTTTTGCGCTGGCAAGGGGCGGCAGGTCGCCGCGCTGCGCCAAGCAATATATCGAGTCATTGTTTTTGTGAACAGATTGGAGGAAGCTATGAAAAAGATTATCGTGTTGATTTCCGTTGTCGCAGCGGCTGTTTTGGCGTGCACTTCGATCGTGATGCTCTCTGGCTGCGGCGAACAGGATTATCCCCTTGAGATCGGGGGCATTACCTTCGAAAAAGAACCGGAGAATGTCGTCGTGCTCGACGCGGCGGCAGCCGACATCATGGCATATATGACGTTTGACCGCAAGCTCGCGGCGAGAAGCGACGCCGTCACCCAGCCCGAGCTCGCCGAGATACCGAGCGTCGGCAGCGAGACCGACCCCGACATCACCCGGATCCGTGAAAAGAATGCCGATCTGGTATTATGCAGCGAACGCATCAGCGAGGACGCCGAAGCGACACTGCGCAGCTATGACATCCCCGTCATCAAGCTGCAGATCCCCAACACGCCCGCCGAGGTAAAGACCAACTACGGCACCATCGCCAAGATCCTCGCAGGCAAGAACAAGGGCGCTGCCATCGGCAGGGATTCCTATGCCAAGCTGCTGCTCTCGCTGGAAAAGCAAAAGCGCGAGATCGAGCCGCTCAGCGGCACGGGTGAGCTGAGCACCGTCTGCTATCTCTATCTGCAAGACAAAAAGCTGGAAAAGCTGACCAGCGGCAGCTACGGCAACATCCTCATGGGCTACACCAACTGCGTCAATATCTTCTCGGCAGGCAACAACGACCTTGCGGTCTCTCCAACCGAGGACACCATCAACACGGTGGTCAGCGCCAACCCCGATTATATTTTTTGCAGTGACGAGGCAACGCTGAAAGCGATCGCCGCGACCCCCTCGATGAAGAAGCTCAACGCTGTCAAGGGCAAAAAATGCTGGATCATCCCGCTTGAGGACATGTGCCGCCCGGGCATCACCGCCGGAAAGACCGTCGCGACGATGATCCGCGACATCTACGGCGACAACGCAGCGGCAGCCGCTCAACAAGTGACGACACAAAAAGCCGATACCAAGCAGGCGGCGACCGAAGCGACAGGCGCGACGGTCGACACCGATTCCACTCAGCCGTTTACCTTTGACGTCAACGATGTGCAGTACCCCGATCTGGGCGACTATATCCATATCGACGAAGGTTTTCTCACCGTGGACGAGAGCCTGTTCGGTCAGGAGCTCGACGACGTGGCGCAGCGCTTTATGCCCGCGACGCTGTTCTGGAGCGGCAGCCATCCCGTCTTTTCCGACGACGCGTACCGCATCCTCTGTCTGCCCGTCGAAAGCCCCGTCAACTACGGCGGCTATAACGGCGGCATCTATCTCGAGACCGTCGATTTGATTTTCCGCAGCAACAAGCTGGTTGTGATACAGTACGAAAAGCATTCCGAATATAATGCCGAGGTTGTCGCGCAGGCGAAGCAGCGCTACGGTACGCCCGTGAGCGAGGAGACTGAAAGAGCGGTCTGGGAGCTTGACGGCGGCGTTTCCTACGAGACGTGCATGGTGCACTACGACAACCGCGAGCTGGACTTGACCGATTTCTTCACACAGAGATACTACTCTCCCAACGAGTCGCCGCGCTAGGCGGCAGGAGGTACCGCTATGAAATTCTGTATGAACTGCATGGCGCAGTACGAGGACGATTATCAGATCTGTCCGCACTGCGGCTTTCAGGAGGGAACCCTTCCGGCGGATTCGCGGTGCATGGAGCCGGGCGCGATTCTCGCCGACCGCTATATCGTCGGCATGCCGCTCGCGCTCGACAGCTGGACGATCCGCTACATCGGCTGGGACGCGCTCACCGAGCAGAAGGTGACCGTCAACGAGTTCTTCCCGACGCGCTTCGCCACGCGCGGGATGGGCAAGACCGCGCTCACCGTAGTGAAGCAGGAGACGTTCTATCACCATATGTCCGCACTGCTGCGGCGTTCGCGCCTGATTGCGGAGACCAGACTGCCCGAGGCGGTCAGCCCCGTGTATGAGAGCTTTGAGAAGAACGGCACCGCCTATGTGATCACGGCGCACGTCGAGGGTCAGCCGATGCGCGATTTCCTCGCGGAACGCGCGCCCGTCAGCGAAGCGGAGGCGGAGCGGCTGATGCTGCCCGTGATGCGCGCGC
>CACZWQ010000062.1 GCA_902784855.1 uncultured Ruminococcus sp.
ATAGCGCCGTCATAGATGTTACCGGTGGAGCCGTCGATGGACAGCCAGTCACCCTCGTGGAATTCCTTGCCGGCGAGTGTGAACTTCTTGTTCTCCTCGTCCATGGCGATGTCGCCGCAGCCGGATACGCAGCAGGTGCCCATGCCGCGCGCAACAACGGCAGCGTGAGAGGTCATACCGCCGCGAACGGTCAGGATGCCCTGAGAAGCCTTCATGCCGGTGATGTCCTCGGGAGAGGTCTCCAGACGAACGAGAACGACCTTCTCGCCCTTGGCGTTCCAAGCCTCGGCGTCCTCAGCGGTGAAGACGATCTTGCCGCAGGCAGCGCCGGGAGATGCGCCCAGACCCTTGCCGATGGGAGTCGCAGCCTTGAGGGCAGCGGTATCGAACTGGGGATGGAGCAGGGTGTCGAGGTTTCTCGGGTCGATCATCGCGACAGCCTCTTCCTCGGTTCTCATGCCCTCGTCAACGAGGTCGCATGCGATCTTGAGAGCAGCCTGAGCGGTTCTCTTGCCGTTTCTGGTCTGCAGCATATAGAGCTTGCCGTGCTCGACGGTGAACTCCATGTCCTGCATGTCTCTGTAGTGGTTTTCGAGGGTCGCGCAAACGTCCTTGAACTGAGCGAACGCCTCGGGGAATTTTTCAGCCATCTGCGCGATGGGCATGGGAGTGCGGACGCCCGCAACAACGTCTTCGCCCTGCGCGTTGGTCAGGAACTCACCCATGAGCTTCTTCTCGCCGGTGGCGGGGTCACGGGTAAAGGCAACGCCGGTGCCGCAGTCGTCGCCCATGTTGCCGAACGCCATGGACTGGACGTTAACGGCGGTACCCCAGCTGTAGGGGATATCATTGTCGCGGCGATATACGTTCGCGCGCGGGTTGTCCCAGGAACGGAACACCGCCATAACGGCGCCCATCAGCTGCTCCTTGGGATCGTCGGGGAAGTCGGAACCGATCTTCGCCTTGTATTCAGCCTTGAACTGGGTGGCAAGCTCTTTGAGGTCGTCGGCGTTCAGATCGACGTCCTGGGTCACGCCCTTCTCAGCCTTCATCTTGTCGATGAGCTCCTCGAAGTACTTCTTGCCGACTTCCATAACGACGTCGGAGTACATCTGGATGAATCTTCTGTAGCAGTCCCAAGCCCAGCGGGGATTGCCGCTCATCTCTGCGATGGTGTTGACAACAGTCTCGTTCAGACCGAGGTTGAGGATCGTGTCCATCATACCGGGCATAGAAGCTCTGGCGCCGGAACGAACGGAAACGAGCAGGGGATTCTTCTCATCACCGAACTTTTTGCCGGTGATCTCTTCCATCTTGACGATGTATTCGTTGATCTGAGCCTGGATCTCGTCGTTGATCTTTCTGCCGTCCTCATAATACTGAGTACAAGCTTCTGTCGTAATTGTGAAGCCCTGGGGAACGGGAAGTCCCATGCTGGTCATTTCAGCAAGGTTAGCGCCCTTACCGCCGAGGAGTTCACGCATGTTTGCGTTACCTTCCGAGAAAAGGTAAACCCATTTTCTTGCCATAGTGGTAGTCCTCCTATTAGAAAAAGTTTTGATACGGCTGAGGCAGGTTCTACGGTGTAAAAACCGCCCACATATCTTAGCCTAACAGATATTATACCAAAGATTAACAGAAATAGCTACAATTTTTTGAAAATTTTTTCTTCTAAAAAACACATGCAAATTTTATTAATATTGTATAAATCGTTTAATTTCCCCAAAACCCCCTTTTTTTTCCGAAAACGACTTGAAATTTGGATTTTTTGTGCGATAATATTAGGTGATAAACTGCATACCATATGCGTTTCCTGATATCATTTAGTATATACGGGGTGCAATATGAGTAATTGTGCAATCATTTTGGCGGGCGGCGAAGGCAAACGGATGAAGTCCGACAAGCCCAAGCCCATGTCGCTCGTGCTCGGAAAGCCCATGTTGGAATGGGTCATCGCCGCGGTGAAGCAGGCGGGCGTTGACGACATCTGCGTCGTCAAGGGCTATCACAAGGAATACATCGAGGAATACCTGCAAACGCTTTCCTTTCCCGTGGAGAGCGTCTATCAGCGCGAGCAGCTCGAGGAGCTCAACCGCATCGCGCGGGAAAAGGGCTATACCTGCAAGCTGTAATACACAAACCATGACATTCACATACAGAGACAACGGAAAAGGAGAAAAACAATGAATTTTCACGGAAAAGACATCAAAATCTTCTCGGGCAACTCCAACGTTGACGTTGCGCAGGGAATCGCGGGCTGTCTCGGCTTGCAGCTCGGCAAAAGCGACTGCACCCATTTTTCCGACGGCGAGATCGCCGTTTCGCTGCACGAGTCCGTTCGCGGCAGCGACTGCTTCATCGTTCAGTCCACCTGCACCCCTGTCAATGACAATCTGATGGAAATGCTCATCATGATCGACGCCATGAAGCGCGCTTCGGCTGCGCGGATCACGGCGGTCATGCCGTATTTCGGCTATGCCCGTCAGGACAGAAAAGCCAAGGCGAGAGATCCGATCTCGGCAAAGCTCTGCGCGGACATCATCACCACGGCGGGCGCTGACCGCGTGCTGACCATGGACCTGCATGCCAACCAGATCCAGGGCTTTTTCAATATCCCGGTCGACCACCTGCACGGCGCGGGCATCCTCGCCAACCATATGAAAGAGAAGATCGGCGGCAACTTTGACGACTTCATCGTTGTCTCTCCCGACCTCGGCTCCGTTACCCGTTCCAGAAACTTCGCCTCCAAGATCGGCACCGGTCTGGCGATCATCGACAAGCGCAGACCCAAGGCGAATGTCTGTGAGGTCATGAACATCATCGGCGACGCCAAGGGCAAGAAGGTCATCCTCGTCGACGACATGATCGACACCGCCGGCACCCTCTGCAACGCGGCGAACGCGATCGTCGAAAAGGGCGGCGCCACCGAGGTTTACGCCTGCGCGACCCACGCGGTCCTCTCCGGTCCCGCGGTGGAGCGCATCAAGAACAGCGCCATCAAGGAGGTCATCCTCCTCGACACCATCCCCGTTCCCGAGGAGAAGATGATCGACAAGTTCACGATCCTGCCCACCGCGCCCATCTTCGCGGAGGCGATCGCGCGCATTTACAACGACAAGCCCTTTACGGCGGCGTTTTCTTGATTTCGACACCGATACAATGATATAATCAACAGCACAGGCGGACTTGAAAAAAGTCCGCCCTGTTGCGTCACCGAGATCGGTGCATTTTTCGATAGGAGAAGCATCATGTTTGGAAAGAAAACCTTCGGCGGCGCGGTCGAATACCTGATCGTCGGCTTGGGGAATCCCGACCGCAAGTATGAGAACACCCGCCACAACTGCGGCTGGCTGGCGCTCGACTATCTCGCCGAGAAGCTGGACTGCCGCGTCAACCGCATCCGATTCAAGAGCCTGACGGGCGAGACGGTCATCAGCGGCAAAAAGGTGCTGCTGATGAAGCCCACCACCTATATGAACAACAGCGGTCAGGCGGTGGTCGAGGCGATGAATTTCTATAAGATCAAGCCCGAGAACGTCATCGTGATCTTCGACGACATCTCGCTGGAGGTCGGAAAAATGCGCATCCGTCAGAAGGGCAGCGACGGCGGCCAGAAGGGCATGCGCAGCATCATCTATCTCAGCGGCAGCGACGCCTTCCCGCGCATCAAGCTCGGCATCGGCGCCAAGCCGAATCCCGACTGGGACTTGGCTGACTGGGTGCTGAGCCGGTTCACCGACGACGAGCGCCGGCTGCTCAACGAGCGGTTCGAGGATGTCTTAACGGCGGTGGAGCTGATGACGGACGGCAAGATCGACAGAGCCATGAATCGGTTCAACTGAGAGATACTGCCGAACGTTTCGCTTTGAAAGAGGATATATGGAAAAAATGAACTTTCTGCCCGAGGTGTTCGGGCGGGACGCGGCGTTCCGCAACCTGTTAAAAAACACCAAGACGGGCAAATCGCTCTGTGTGTCGGGGCTGTTTCCCGTCGCCAAGGCGAATATCATCAACGCTTTGTGCCGCGCCAAGAAAAAGACGGCGCTGTGCATCGCCTCCGACGAGCGGGAGGCGCAGACCCTGTGCAACGATTTGTGTTGCATGGGGCTTTCGGCGTTGGTCTATCCCGTGCGCGACTACGTCTTTTTAGAGGAGATCGGCAGCCGTTCGCACGAATATGAGCATCAGCGCCTGAAGGTGCTGCTCAGGCTGCTCGACGGCAGCTGCGACGCGGTCATCGCCTGTGTGGACGCGGCGTGCCAGCTGACGGTGCCCGCTCAGGTGCTGCGCGACGCCGTGATCACGTTTGAGGAGGGCAAGGAGCTGCCGATCGACAAGGCGGTGCGCGCCCTGACGCTGCTCGGCTATGAGCGCTTCGACGCCGTGGACGGCAGCGGACAGTTTTCGCTGCGCGGCGGCATTCTCGACTTCTTCATGCCCGACAGCGAATATCCCGTGCGCGCGGAATTCTGGGGCGACGAGATCTGCGACCTCAGCTACTTCGACTTAGAGACCCAGCGCCGCTTCCGAAAGGCGGGCGCCGTTCGGCTCAGCCCTTCCACGGAGATCATCATCGGCGACCGCGCCGCGCTGGCGGATGAGATCACCCGCCGGGCGGGGCTGCTGCGCGGCAAGGCTGCCGCCAAGGCGCGCGAGCGGCTGACTGCCGAGGCGGAGCGCATCCGCGGCGGCGCCGTCCTCGCCAACGCCGACAAATTCATCAACCAGATCTACGACAGGCCCGCGTGCCTGATCGACTATCTCAGCCGCGACAGCCTGCTCTTTGTCAGCGAGTTCGGCAACGTCCGCGAGCGCGCCAAGGCGACAGACTTTCAGAACGCCGAGCAGCTCAAGCAGGGCTTGCAGGACGGCGTGCTGGCGCGCGGCTTTGACCGTTTTTCGCTGACGACGAACGAGTGCATGGAGCGCTTTACCGCCCACGGCGTGATCGTGCTCGAAAGCTTTGTCCACGGCAGCATCTCCATCCCGCTGAGCGAGGCGGTCAGCTTTTCCGCCAAGCAGCTGAGCCAGTGGAACGGCTCCTACAAGCAGCTCACCGAGGATCTGCGCGGTCTGCACACCCCCGCGAGCGGCGGCGTGATCTTAGCGGGCACGCGCAAGGCGGCGAACAACCTCGTCGAGAGCCTGCGCGCCGACGGCTATCCCGCCGAGCTGACCGATAGTCTGCCGCGCGCGGAAAAGGGCAGGATCTTCGTCATGGAGGGCGCGCTGAGCGCGGGCTTTGAGCTGCCCGCCGAGAAATTCTACCTGATCTCCTACGGTCAGGCGGCATACCGCCCCGAGAAGAAGCGCAAGCGCAAAAAGGAAGGACAGGAGATCTACAGCCTGTCCGAGCTTTCCGCGGGCGACTATGTCGTCCACAGCGTGCACGGCATCGGCGTGTTCAGCGGCATCCGCAAGCTCGAGACCCACGGCGTCACCAAGGACTACATCAAGATCGACTATGCCAAGGGCGATGTGCTCTATGTGCCCGTCACCCAGCTGGACATGGTCGCGAAATACATCGGCGCGCAGGAGAATGCCCGCGTCAAGCTCAGCCGCCTCGGCTCGGGCGATTGGCAGAAGGCGAAGGCGCGCGTCAAAACCTCCGTCAAGGATATCGCCAAGGAGCTGATCGCCCTCTATTCGGCGCGGATGAAGGCAAAGGGCTACGCCTTCTCGCGCGATAACGAGTGGCAGCGCGACTTTGAGGCGAAGTTTGAATATGAAGAAACGCCCGACCAGCTCACCTGCGTGCGCGAGATCAAGCGCGATATGGAGCGCACCGCGCCGATGGATCGCCTGCTGTGCGGTGACGTCGGCTTCGGCAAGACCGAGGTGGCGCTGCGCGCGGCGTTCAAATGCGTCTCGGACAGCAAGCAGTGCGCCCTGCTCTGTCCCACGACCATCCTGGCTTGGCAGCACTACCAGACCGTCTGCAAGCGCTTCGAGGGCTATCCCGTCCGCGTGGAGCTGCTCTCGCGGTTCCGAAGCGCCAAGCAGCAAAAGGATATCTTGGAGCGGCTTAGGCGCGGCGAGATCGACATGGTCATCGGCACCCACCGCTTGGTGCAGAAGGACGTGGTGTTCCGCGATCTGGGGCTTGCGATCATCGACGAGGAGCAGCGCTTCGGCGTGCAGCAGAAGGAGCGCTTCAAGGAGCTGGTCAAAAATATCGATGTGCTGACCCTCTCGGCGACGCCGATCCCGCGCACCCTGAACATGGCGATGAGCGGTCTGCGCGACATGAGCGTGCTCGAGGAAGCCCCGATGAACCGCCAACCCGTGCAGACCTATGTGCTCGAGCACGACGAAGCGGTCGTCAACGAGGCGATCCGGCGCGAGCTGCGCCGCGGCGGTCAGGTGTTCTACCTGCACAACAACGTCGAATCCATCAGCTCAGCCGCTTCGCGCATCCATGACGCCATTCCCGAGGCGCGCATCGCCATCGGCCACGGCAAGATGAAGGAGCAGGAGCTCAGCGAGGTGTGGCGTCAGATGCTCGCACAGGAGGTCGACGTGCTGGTGTGCACTACCATCATCGAGACGGGCGTCGACCTGCCCAACGCCAACACCCTGATCATCGAGAACGCCGACTGCATGGGGCTTTCCCAGCTCCATCAGCTGCGCGGCAGGGTCGGCAGAAGCGCCCGCCGCGCCTATGCCTACTTCACCTTCCGCCGCAGCAAGGTGCTCAGCGAGATCCAGCAAAAGCGGCTCGAGGCGATCCGCGAGTTCACCGAGTTCGGCAGCGGCTTCAAGATCGCCATGCGCGACCTCGAGCTGCGCGGCGCGGGCAACATCATGGGCGCGCAGCAGCACGGCCACATGGAGAGCGTCGGCTACGACATGTATTTGAAGCTGCTGGGTGAAGCCGTCAGCGAGGAAAAGGGCGAGCTGCCAAAGAACAGCGACCTCGACTGCCTGATCGACCTCTCCGTCGACGCCCATATCCCCGAGAGCTATGTGGAGAGCCTGACCCTGCGGCTGGACGTCTACCGCCGCATCGCCGATATCCGCAGCGTCGAGGACAGCGAGGACGTCAAGGACGAGCTGTGGGACCGCTTCGGCAAGATCCCCAAGGCGGTGAACGGGCTGATCGATATCGCGCTGATCCGCAACCGCGCCCACGCGCTGGGCGTCTATGAGATCCGCCAGAACGACAGCGAGGTGCAGCTCTATGTCAAAGAGCTCAAATCGCCCACAGTGGCGGATCTGCTGATCGCGCTGGGCGGCAAGGCGACGCTCAACGCCGGAAAGAAGCCCTATCTCGGGGTGAAATGCCCCGCGGGCGCCGCGGCGATCCCGACCTTGAAGCGGATATTTAAAATCGAATAAGCGCGAAGGCGAAGATTTTTTGCCGCAAAACCGTAAAAATTTTGATAAAATATAGACATTCCCGAAAAAAACGTGTATAATGATTGCGTACGTACCCAACTATTGGGCAAGAATAATGTAATAAGGATGGTATCAAATGATGAAACCCACAGTGAAAATCACTTCCTTATTGATGGCGGTGCTGCTGTTGTTTTCCGTATTCGCGGCAGGCTGCTCTCTGGAAAAGGAATGGTCTTACAAAACAAGTGAGCAAGAGCTTGCGATCGGCGTCTATCTGGTCGCCATGCAGGAGGCTTACACCGAGGCGCAGAGCTACGCTTCTTCACTCGACGGCTACGACGCCAACAGTGAGAGCTGGCTGGACATGGAGATCACCGACAGCGACGGCAACAAGGCGGTCGCCAAGGACTGGATCAAGGACACTGCCGAGCGCAAATGCTTAGAGCTGCTCGTGCTCAGACCCGAGCTGGAAAGACTGGGCGCGACCGTTGACGAGGCGAGCCTCAAGACGCTTGCGACCAACTATGAGACCCAGTGGGTCACCCAGGATAAGGCAAAGCTCGAGAAGCTCGGCGTTTCCATGGAGAGCTATACCTACTTCAAATCCACCTACGCGACCCTGAGAGATCAGCTCTTTGACCTGCTCTACGGCGCGGGCGGCACGCAGGAAGCCACCACCGACGAGATCCATCAGTACCTCGTTGACAACTACGCAAGATATCAGGCGGTCCCCGTTTCGCTGTACGAATCCACCACCGATGAGGCGGGTTCCTCCAAGAACGTGGCGCTGTCCGACGAGAAGATCAAGGAGATCACCGACGCGCTTGACGGCATCGCCGCAAAGGTTAATGCCGAAAAGGACGCTGCCAAGGCGGCGGAGCTGTCCACCAAGCTGCTGGGCGAGTATCTGCCCACCGTTGACATGACCGCCGAGCAGGTGCAGAACGTCACCCTGCCGAAGGAAAACGCGGGCATCACCGACAAGGATCTGGAAAAGGCGCTGCAGGGTCTCGAAGAGGGCAAGGCGGTCACCGTGAAGATCGGCGACGAGGATAACGAGAAGTCCTACTTCTATCTGTTCCGCTACGACGCGGCTTCCCTGAAGGAAAACTATCAGGCTGACGGTGTGACCGACAAGCAGATTTTAACAAAAATGAAATCGAAGGATTACATCACATATCTCAAAGCTCTGATCGACAAGAGCAATTATCAGAAGAGCGGCGCAGTCGACAAGTATCAGCCCAACATCTTCTTTGAGAAATCAGAGCAGAGCTCTGCGGTCGCGGGATAATTTTTGACAGCACGCTTCGTAATCCTTGAAAGGAAGGTGTTTGAATGAACAGACATTCAAGGTTTATCACGGCAATTTTAGC
>CACZWQ010000063.1 GCA_902784855.1 uncultured Ruminococcus sp.
CGCGCTACGGCTGTAGCAGCAATCCGCGCGTGCAACGTTTGTTTGGACGGTATCCGTCATGCCCGCGCTATAACGCGGGATATTAACTTAACCTTTATTACAAACGTTGGGTGCGCGGAGAAAGTGCCCACGGCACGCGCGGAGAAAGCGCCCACGGCGCGTAGTTAGTCGTGCCAGACTACTTCGTCCTCGGTGTAATTTCCCTTTTTCTTCTTGGCGTTGACAAAGATCTTCGCGATAAAGCCGCTGACGAATACCAGCACCGATACCGCCCAGCCCGCGACGATCTGCGCCCAGATGGGATAGTTGGGGTCATAGCTGCCGCCCTTCTGGAAGAAGAGCACATACATGTTCCACAGGAACAGACCCGCCAGCAGAATGGGTGCGATGAACTTGATGGAAGCAGAGAACCACCAGTAGGGCATCTTGAAGTTCTTCGCGTTCTTGTTGACCTCGGTGAGCACCTTTCTGAGGTTGAAGGTCCAGCCGATGGCAAGGCACTCGAGCACGCCGATAAGAATCAGGTTGACGGAGTTCGCCCAGTTGTCGACGATATCCAGCCAAGCGAGACCCGCCTGCGTGATGAAGATGATCGAGATAACGCCCGCGATCAGGCAGATCGCGAGGGTAACCTTCTTGGGCTTGAAATGGAACTTGTCGGAGACAGCGGCGGAGATGCCCTCCACGATGGAGAACGCCGAGTCGATCGCAAGCGTAATGAGCATGAGATAGAAGATCGCGCCGAATACCGCGTTGAACCAGCCGATGTCGGTCAGGTTGACGATCGCCTGCGGATAGACGATGAAGGCGGTGCCGATGCCGCTGGCGGTGATCTTGTCAAGCATGCCGGTGCCGCCCATGGTGGAGAACATCACGATACCGGACAGCACGCTGATCGCCATATCGGAGAAGGCGATGATCATGGCGTCGGCGGCGATATCCGCGTCCTCGCCGACATAGGAGCCGTAGGCGAACATGATCGCCATCATGATCGACAGGCTGTAGAACACCTGACCGATCGCGTCGACCCACAGCGAGGGATCGCTGAGCGCGGTCAGATCGGGAACGAACAAAATCTTGATGCCGTCCATCGCGCCGGGCATGGTGCAGCCCTTGATCGCCATGATCAGCAGCAGGATGACCGGGGCAAACACGGTGAACTTGACGACCTTGCCCACGGAGTTGGCGCCGTTGCGGATGCAGACGAAGATCAGCGCCCACGCGATGAGCAGGCAAACGCCCACCTGCCACGGGATGCCGAAGCCCTCGATGGCGCCGGTGGTCTCGGTCAGCTTGAAGAACAGACCCGAGGCTGCCTCGGAGTCGCCCGTCATGCCCGCGAACTGCCACGAATTGATAAACATCAGAATGACCCACGCGAACACGACCGCATAGTAGCAGACGATGACGAACGCGTTGGAGGTAGCCGCCCAGCCGACCGGCTCCCATTTTTTACCGATACCGCGCATCGACTCGATCGCGCCCTTGCGCAGCTTTCTTGCGATGGAGATCTCCATCATCAGAAGCGGGATACCCATCGCCAGCATGGCGAACAGATACACCACCAGGAAGGTGCCGCCGCCGTGCTTTGCAGCCAGACCCGGAAAACGCCATGCGTTGCCCAGACCGACGGCAGAGCCGATCGCGGCGAGGATGAATGTGAAGCGTGAGCTCCACTGGCCTCTCTTTTCCATTATATCTCTCTCCTATAAAAATGTTGATTGCAGCGGAAAGACAAAATTCCGCTGTAATTATTTAATTATACTACAAATTTTAAAGATTTCAATATGAATTTTAGCCTTTTCTGATAAAAAGATAAGAAAAGACAAGAACCAAATGAAATAAAACACAATAACAGACGGCATAAGCAATATTTCACATTCCGCTGCGGCGCTTTCCCGCGCTTGCCGCGATTGCAATCGGTCGGGGATTCTGCTATAATAGGGGAAGAAAACAAAAAGGAGGGCTTGATATGGCGCTTTCTTTCAGCGCGCGCGACGCCAAGGAGCTGCTCGGGCAGCTCGACGAGATCCAAAAGCAGCAGGAGGCGCTGCTGCGCCTGCCCGAGACCTGCCGCGCCGACGCGGAAAAATGCGCGCAGACCATGCTGCGCGGCCGCGCGTTCGACCCGCTCGTGCGCGACGAGGTGCTGCACGGCAGAGACAGCACCGCTTCCCTGCGCGGGGCGGAGCAGCTTATCGCCGACATCGTGCGGTACTACAAGCTCGCGCCGATCGCCAATTACTGCCAAAAGCTCACCGCGCCGCACCGCGAGCAGGTGCAGCAGCTGCGTCAGAGCCTGAACGCCTGTGCGGGCGGCTTCCGCAGGCTTTTCGCCTCGCAAAGTCAAAAGCAGGAAGCCGAGCAGTCCTATGCGGCGCTGCGCCGGCTTCTGGCGGGCGACTATGCGGGTCACACCGCGGGCATGACCGCCGACGCGGAAAAAATCCGTCAGATGACAAACGCCGCTGCCTGCGAGGAATGGGCGAAAAACCGCTCCGCCTTTCTCCCCGCAGCGCGCGAGGCGCTGAAAAACCTGCCCGACAGCGGCTTGGTGCAGGAGTTTGAGACGCTGCTCGGGCAGCACGACGCCCTGCTGCAGCCCGTCCGTCAGGCACAGCAGGAGATACAAGCCGAAAAGACGGCGATCGTCGCCGCCTGCAACCGCCTTGCCGCGCGCAGCTCCGCCTCGATCTTGGAGGGCGTGCCCGTCGAGGAGGTCAACCGCGACAGGGGCGGCTTCCGCGTCAAGACGCTGCGCGACAGCGGCTTTGAGACGCTCTCCGACATCGCCCGCGCCACGCCCGACGAGCTTGCCGCCGTCAAGGGCATCAGCCCCGAGGGCGCGACGGAGCTCAAACAGATCGCCGCCGATTACCTGCGCCGTTCGCGCGAGACGGTGAAGATCAAGCTGAGCGCCGACGACCGCAACCCCGAGTCGACCGCCCTGGTCACCGCGATCTGCCGTTATCTGAAAACGACCGACGGGCTGAGTGAATTTCAGCGACAAAATAAAGCCTGCGAAAAGCCCGTCGCGCAGGCGTGTGAAGCGCTGCGCCGGACCGGCAGCGGCGTCTTGTGGCTCTTTACCCCCGCGCAGGAGAAGCAGCGCGTGGGCGACGCCTACCGCTATCTCACCCGGCAGTTGCAGGGCGAATACGGTCAGGCGGCGCGCCGCTGTGCCGCCCTGCCCGCCCTGCAGCCGACCCCGCAGCAGGCGTGGGAGGATTTTTCTCAAGATACCGTCCGCTACACCAACGTCCTCGAGGAGCTTGCGCCGGGTATGCTCGGCAGCGACAGCGCCGTCTACGGCTTGCCCGAGGACTTGGCGCTCGCGATTCGGGAGCAGCCCTTCAACAGCGAGGGACTGCGCTGCACGCTGCGCCGCTATCAGGAGTGGGGCGTCAAATACGCCCTGCATCAAAAGCGCGTCCTGCTGGGCGACGAGATGGGTCTGGGCAAGACCGTGCAGGCGATCGCCGTGATGGTGTCGCTGCGCAACGAGGGCTGCAAGCGCTTTGCGGTCATCTGTCCCGCCAGCGTGCTGTCCAACTGGTGCCGCGAGATTGAAAAGCACAGCGACCTGCCCGTCACGGTCATCCACGGCAGCGGCAGGGACAGGGCGCTCGGCGAATGGCAGCGCTCTGGCGGCGTCGCCGTGACCACCTACGAGACCACCGCGCATATCGAGACCGACGAGGACACCGAGATCGACCTGATCGTCGTCGACGAGGCGCATTACATCAAGAACGCGGGCGCGCGCCGCAGCGTCAACGTCAAAAAGCTCTGCGAAAGGGCGAAGCGGCTGCTCTTCATGACGGGCACCGCCATCGAGAACCGCGTCAATGAGATGATCGCGCTGATGGAGGTGCTGCAGCCCGAGGTCGCGCAGCGGGTCAAGGGCATGGCATTCATGTCCTCGGCGCCGCAGTTCCGCGAGGCGGTCGCGCCCGTCTATTACCGCCGCCGCCGCGAGGACGTCCTCACCGAGCTGCCCGACAAGGTCGAGAGCGAAGAATGGTGCAAGCTCGGCAGGGAGGAGGAGCGGCTTTATGAGCAGGCGGTGCTCGCGCAGAAATACGCCGACGCAAGGCGCGTCTCGTGGGCGGTGGACGATCTGTCGCTGTCCTCGAAGGCGAACCGCCTTACCGAGCTGCTGGATGAAGCGGCGCAGGAGGGAAGAAAGGTGATCGTCTTTTCCTTCTTCCTCGACACCGTCGGCAAGATCTGCGCCATGCTCGGTGAGCGCTGCGTGGGGCCGATCAACGGCTCCGTCCCGCCGCAGCGCCGTCAGGAGATGATCGACGAATTTGAGAAGGCGCCCGCCGGCGCGGTGCTGGCGGCGCAGATCCAGTCGGGCGGCACGGGGCTGAACATCCAGTGCGCGAGCGTCGTCATCCTCTGCGAGCCGCAGTTCAAGCCCTCGATCGAGAACCAGGCGATCTCGCGCGCCTACCGCATGGGTCAGTCGCGCAACGTGCTGGTCTACCGCCTGCTGTGCGAGGACACGGTCGACGAGAAGATCATGGACATGCTCAGGGAAAAGCAGGCGATCTTTGACGCCTTTGCCGATCAGTCCTCCGTCGCCGAGGAGACGATGGAGCTGGACGAAAAGTCCTTCAACGAGATCATGCGCGAGGAAGCCGAACGCATCCGCGCGAAAAATCAGGGAGCTGCGGACGGGACAGCGCCGCAGCCCTAAAGATGACAGAAAAGCCGATTCCGAAAAAGGGTCGGTTTTTTTCCGTTTTGGAAAAATAAGATAAAAAAATCCCTTGCATTTCCTTGGCGCTGATGGTAAAATGATGTGGTATGGAGTCTATTGATGATGAGGGGGATCCTTTTATGAAAAAACGGCAGGTTTTTTCTCTGCTTTTGCCCGTTGCGCTGCTGTGCGGTGCCTGCTCCTTTTCGGCGCAGGAGATGACGGCGGGCGCCACGCCCGATGCCGCGAGTATTGACAGCGCATGGCGCGATCTGACGATCGGAGACGTCACCCTCATCCAGCGCGCTTTTGCCGAAAAGCGCGCCGCTTCTTCCGCCGGCAGGGATATCGATTCCGACGGCGCGGTCACCGTCGAGGACGCGCGGCTGATGCAGCTCATCCTCGGCGAGTACATCGATACGGTCGAGCCCGCCGACACCGCCAAGCCCCTCACGCTCGGCGAGACGGCGATGGCGCTCGGCGTCGGTGAGCAGGTGCTGCTGACGCCCTCCTACGGTACGCAGGACAGCGCCCTCGGCTTTTTAAGCAGCGACCCCAAGACGGCGACGGTCGACGCGGGCGGTATTGTCAAGGCAGTCGGCGTCGGCACCGCCGAGCTGACGGCAGTTTCCCGCAACGGTCAGTATGCCGTCTGCACGGTCAGGGTCGGAAAAGCGCCGACCGCGCTCTCGCTCAACGAGGATGCGCTGTATCTGCGCTTCGGCGAACAGTTCTCCCTCAAAGCCGTTCTGCCCAAGGGAGAAGCCACTCACGGCGCAATCTTTTCCTCCTCCGACAGCAGCGTCGCCGAGGTGGAACCCTCCGGCATCGTGACCGCCATGAAGGCGGGAGAGGCGACGGTGACGGCAAAGACCTATAACGGCAAAACCGCCGCCTGTCAGGTGACGGTGGTATCGGTGCCGCCGATCCCGGAGTCTGTGAGCCGCTCGACCGCCATGCTCGGCGTCGGGGAGTTCTATCCGCTTGCCGAGACGCTTGCGGACGGGCTGCCCCTGAGCGACGCCGTCTTTGTGTCGAGCGATCCCGAGGTGGCGTCGGTCGACGAGCAGACGGGTGATGTGATCGCCCGAGCCCCGGGCTATGCGACGATCTCGCTGCGCTCCGGGGAGGAAGCCGTCGACCTCTGCTATGTCTCGGTGCGCAAGGCGCCCACCGAGGTCGCCTTCCTCAATCCCACAGTCAACATGCTCACGGGCGAGCGCGCGCCCTTCACCCTGCGCCCCGTGAAAGCGGACGAGGCGCTTTTCGGCGCGTCTTTTGTCAGCAGCGACCCCGCAGTCTGCGCGGTGACGCCCGCGGGCGAGGTCACCGCGAACCGCGCCGGCACGGCGACCCTCACCGCCACCGCCTATAACGGCGCGCAGGCGAGCGTGACGGTCACGGTACTCGACAGCTTCTCTGCCGAGCTGAAAATCACCACCGCCGCCGCAGGCCTGCTCCGCGACGCCGCGTGGAGCGCGTCTCCCATCGTGACGGTGCCCAAGGGCGCCGCCGTCAAGGTGTTCGACACCTCCTTGGACGGAAGGTGGGAAAAGGTGCAGTACGGCGGCTACTGCGGCTGGCTGTACAACAAGGCGCTCGGCGTCAAGACGAATTGCCGGGATATCACCGCCGCCACACTCCCCGCGGCGCTGGACGACTATATCTTTGAGTGCAACGCCGATATCTATAAAATGTATGACGATATTCTCTACGCCATGGACTACCGCACCTGCGACGAGGAGGACAGAGAGACTATGGCGGCATATATGCTCCGCTTCCGCCGGGGCGCCTGCTACCAGCGCGCCGCGCTGATGTGCTGCCTTCTGGAGCGGATGGGCTATGACACCATCTACGCGTCGGGCACCATCCCGATGTACGACGACACCATCCACCGCTGGACGATGGTGAAAACCGAGGACGGCTGGCGCCATATCGACGCGACGCCCGTGTGGGGTCCCGACTATTACATGGCGACGGACGCGGAGATGGACGTTTTTGTCTGGGACGAGAGCGCCTATCCCGCAGCCGATTAACATTACAAAAGGAGAAGAAAAGATGAAAAGATTACTCGCAATCATGCTGTCCGTCGTGCTGGCGGCTTCCTGTTGCTTCGCCGCTTCGGCGGAGGAGACCGAGCCTGCCGCAGAGCAGACCGTTGAAGCGACGGCGGCGCCGACCCAAGCGCCCGAAGACCCCGACGCGCCCCTGTACGGCGACGCCGACCGAGACGGTCGGGTGACCGTGACGGACGCGACCGTGATGCAGAAATACATCGCCGAGATCATCACGCCCGATGAACTTAACATGGACGCGGCTGACGTCGACTTTGACGGCGCGGTCACGGTTTCGGACGTGACGGTGGTACAGCGGTACCTCGCGGAATTCATCACGCACTTTTCCGTGCCGAAAAAGCTGACCCTGACGCCCCAAGCGCTCCTGCTCGGCGTCGGCGAGCGCGTCAGCCTGACGACCTCCTATACCGAGGAGGACGGCGCGGTGAAGTTCTCATCCGATGATCCCGAAATCGCGACGGTCGACGAAAACGGCGAAGTGACCGCCGTCGGCGCGGGAGAAGCCGTGATCACCGCCGCGGCGGACAAAAAGCAGCGCGCGACCTGCACCGTCACCGTCAAAAAGGCGGTCACCTCCGTCACACTCAACGCGCAGGAGCGCACCCTTTGCGTGGGCGAGCGCTTCACCCTTGTCAAGACGATCGCCGAGGACGAGGACAGCTACAGCGGCATGTTCCTCTCCGATTCCCCCGAGATCGTGTCCGTCGATTCCGCAAGCGGCGAGATGACCGCCAACGCCGTCGGACAGGCGGAAGTTTCCTATGAGACCTATAACGGCGTCAGGGCGACCTGCACCGTCACCGTCAAAAACGAAGTCAAAAGCTTTTCGCTCAATCGCGCGCAGCTGCTGCTTGCGCCCGGCGAGACCTTCACCCTGTCACCGGTGATCGCCGAGGACGAGACCGCAGGCAGCCTGACCTTCACCTCCTCCGACAGCGAGACGGTTAGCGTCTCCGCAGACGGCACGGTGACCGCTGTTCAAGAGGGTAAGGCGAATATCACCGCCACCGCCGCTAACGGCGTTTCCGCTTCCTGTGAGGTGGGCGTCATGGCGGGCGCGCCGTCCTCTGTCAAAATGAGCGCGTCCATGCTGATGCTGGGCGTGGGCGACGTGTTCCCGCTGCGGGCGTATTACAACGGCAATCTTCCCGCGGTCGGCGCGACATTCAGCTCCGGCACACCCGCCGTCGCGTCGGTGGACGCCGAGACGGGCGCCGTCACCGCGGTTTCCGTCGGCTATGCCACCGTGACGGTCAAGTCCCCGAACGGCAAGCTCGCCAAGTGCTATGTATCCGTGCGCAAGGCGCCCACCGCAGTCGCCTTCAACAGCCCGTCGGTCAATATGCTTGTCGGCGAACGCTTCCCGTTCTATCTGCGCCCCGTGAACTCGGACGAGGCGGTCTACGGCGTGACCTATGAGAGCAGCGACGAAAGCGTCTGCACGGTATCTGCGTCAGGCGTTGTCGGCGCGGTGCAGACCGGCTCCGCCACCATCACCGCCCTCACCTACAACGGGCTGACCGCCACCGTGACGGTCAATGTCCTCGCCGACGCGGGCGATCATGTCCAAACGACACAGGCGACGGTCGGCTTGCTCAAGGATTCCTGCTGGAAGGCGGGCGCGATCGTCAGCATCCCCAAGGACAGCGCGGTCACGGTGTACGATACCAGCGCCGACGGAAGATGGTTCAAGGTGCAGTACGGCGAAAACTGCGGCTGGATCTACAACAAAACGCTGGGCGTCAAGAAGAACTATTCCTCCCTCACCCTCGCGACCCTGCCCGCCGTCGCCGACGATTTTATCTACGACCACAACGCCGATGTGTTGAGCACGCAGCGCGGCGTGTGCTACCAGCGCGCAGGCATTATGTGCTACATCTACGAGCGGATGGGAAAGGATTCGATCTATGTGTCGGGCACGGTGCCGCGCTTCAGCAACACCGGACACAAGTGGAATCTGGTCAAGACCGGCAGCGGCTGGCGCCATGTCGACGCCACGCCCGTCATCGGCGTGAAATATTACAATGTCACCGACGCGAAAATGTCGGGACTGTGCAGCTGGAACCGCTCCAAATACCCGGCTGCGGAATAACCGATAAGGGGATCCTCATATGAAACAGACCTTAGCGCTGCTGCTGGCAGCCCTGCTGACGCTCTCCTGCTGCGTCGGCGCTGCGGCGGAGGAAACGGAGAATCCCGCCGTCACCGAAGCGACCGCCGAGCCGGGTGCACTCCTGTACGGCGACGCAGACGGCGACGGCAGGGTGACCATCAGCGACGCGACGCTGGCGCAGCAATATATCGCAGAGCTGATCACCCGCGACGAGCTCGACTTTGACGCGGCGGACTTGGACTTTGACGGCGAAGTCACGATCAACGACGTGACGCTGATCCAGCGCCTGCTCGCGGAGTTCATCACAGAGATCGACGCGCCCGAAGCGCTTTCCCTTGACCCCGCGGCGCTTCACCTCGGCGTCGGGGAGAGCGTCGCCCTGCAAGCCTCCTGCATGGAGGAGGGCTGCGCGGTCTCGTTTGTCTCCGATGACCCTGCCGTCGCGGCGGTCGATGAAAACGGAAGGGTGACCGCCCTCGGTGCGGGAAATGCCGTCATCACCGCCAAGGCGGACAAAATGCGGCGGGCGCAGTGCCGTGTGACCGTCGGCGACGCCGTCACCGCGATCGCGCTGAGCTGCACGCAAAGGGTTGTGCAGGTCGGCGAGGACTTTGTGCTTGACGCCGCGCTCCATGAAAATGAAGCGACCTACCGCCTGACCTATGCTTCCTCCGACCCCGAGGTGGCAAAAATCGGCGCGGACGGCACGGTCACCGCGCTGCACAGCGGCATGGCGACCCTCACCGTCACGGCGTACAACGGCGTTTCGGCTTCCTGTGCGCTCGCCGTGATGAACGGCGCGCCGAATGCCTTCTCCGTCAGCGAGACGATGGTGCAGCTCGCCTTGGGCGACACCTGTTCGCTGACCGCTTATTACAACGGCGACATCCCCGCCTATGACGCGGTTTACACCTCGAGCGATCCCGAGACGGCGTCGGTGGACGAACGGACGGGCGTCATCACCGCAAATTCGGTCGGCTATGCCGTCATCACCGCCACGGCGAACAACGGCATGACCGCCGTCAGCTGGGTCACGGTCAAGGAGGAGAGCGCGCAGGTGACCTTCGCACAGCCCGAGGTCACCATGCTCACGGGAGAGGTGTCGCAGTGCTGCCTGCGCCCGGTCAAATTCGACGGCGCGCCGGTGCGCGCGACCTATACATCCGACAACAGCGAGGTCTGTTCGGTCACGCCTGCGGGAGAGATGACCGCCCTGCAAGAGGGTACTGCCGTCATCACCGGCACCGCCGAAAACGGCGCACAGGCGCAGATGACCGTGCGCGTGATCGCGGACGAGGGAAATGATGTCCGAACGACGGTCGTTCCCGTCGGCATCCTGTGCGACGCGACGTGGCAGTCCGCTGCGCAGAAGATCATCCCCAAGGGGACGGCGGTCACGGTCTACGGCGCGAGCGCCGACCGCCGCTGGCTCAAGGTGCGATACGGCGAGATCTGCGGCTGGCTCTACAATAAATCCTTCGGAAAAGGGAAGAACTATTCCTCCGTCACGCGCGACAGCCTGCCCGTCGTCGCGGATGACCTGCTCTTTGATATGAACCTGAGCGTGAAGAATATCTTCAATTATGTATACAATAAAATCAAATACCGCCTCACGGCGGACGCGGACACCGAGACGCTCTGTGTGGCGGCGCTCCGCGACATGCGCGGCGCCTGTTATCACCACGCCGCGCTGATCGAGTATCTGTACAACCGCTGTGGGCACGAGGCGGTCCGTCTGACGGGCGACAGCAGGAGGTCTGCCGGCAGCAAGCACGCGTGGTGCATCGTCAAGACCGAGAGCGGCTGGCGCCATGTCGACGCGACATGGTTCAGCACGCGCACCGTCGAGGAACAGTATTTCGTCACCGACAGCGTGCAGGGCAAAATGTTTACATGGGATTACACCAAATATCCCGCCTGCACATAAGGGCGGAGCGATAAGGAAATGAGGGGAACATGTTATGAAAAAACTTTCGGCACTGCTGCTGGCGCTGCTGCTCGCGGCTTCATGCTGCGTCACCGCCGCGGCACAGGAGACCGAACAGGAGAGCGCCGCGCAGCCTGCCGCTGCGGCGGCAACACCCGATGAAGCGCAGGCGCCCGACGTCCTCTACGGCGACGTCGACGGCAGCGGCGAGGTCAATATCGCGGACGCGACGCTGGCGCAGCAATATGTCGCCGAGCTCGTGACCCGCGACGCGATCGGCTTTGACGCGGCGGACTTGGATTTTGACGATGAAGTCACGATCAACGACGTGACGCTGATCCAGCGGTATCTCGCGGAGTTCATCCCCGCTTTCGATATCCCCAAGCGGCTGACGCTGACGCCCGAAGCTTTGCGCCTCGGCGTAGGGGAGAGCGTCGCCCTGCAAGCCTCCTACACACAGGAGGACGGCGCCGTCCGCTACGGCACCGATGACCCCGCGGTCGCGACCGTCGACGAAAACGGAAATGTGACCGCCGTCGGTGTCGGTGAGACGATGATCACCGCCGCTGCCGAAAAAAAGCAGCGGGCTGTCTGCCGGGTGTGCGTCACCAAGGCAGTCTCCGCCGTCGGGCTGAATGTATCTGAGCTGACGATGGGCGTCGGCGAGCGCTTCACCCTCGTCAAGACCGTCGCGCCCGACGAGGACAGCTACAGCGCAGGATTTTTCTCCGACGACCCCGATACCGTCTCCGTCGATCCGGTCAGCGGCGAGCTGACCGCCAACGCCGTCGGCGTGACGGCAGTTTCCTATGAGACCTACAACGGCGTCCGGGCGACCTGCACCGTCACCGTCAAAAAGCAGGCGCAGACGGTCATCCTCGATCGCAGCCGCCTGCTGCTCAGGCCCGGGGAGACCTTCCCGCTGCATGCTTCGCTCCCCGACGACGAGGCGTCCCTCGTCATGAGCTTTTGCTCCTCCGACGAGAGCGTCGCGACCGTCGATGCCGGCGGCGTGATCACCGCCGTGACAGACGGCACCGCCACGGTCACCGCGACTGCCTTCGGCGGCGCGTCGGCAGTTTGCGATATCGCGGTGATGACGGGAAATCCCACCGCCGTCACGCTCGATCAGGTGAATGTGAAGCTCGGCGTCGGCGACGTTTTCCCGCTGCGTGCGACCTATAACGGCGGCATCCCCGCCTATGACGCGAGCTTTGTCTCCGACAAGCCCGCCGTCGCGGCGGTCGACGCGCAGACGGGCGTCATCACCGCGGGGACTGTCGGCTATGCGACCGTGACGGTCAAATCCCCGAACGGCAAAACCGCCAAATGCTTGGTCACGGTCAAGAACGCGGCGACGCAGGTGCGCTTTACCGTCGACGCCTTCCATCTTCCGGTCGGCGAGTCGGCGCCGCTCACGCTTGCACCCGTCAAGAGCGACCAGGCGATCGGAAGCGCGGCGTATCGCAGCAGCGACGACGCTGTCTGCACGGTGTCCCCTGCGGGCACGGTCACGGCGAAGGCGGTCGGCACGGCTGTCATCACCGCCGAGACCGACGGCGGCTTGAGCGCGCAGGTGACGGTCACGGTGCTCCAAGATGCGGGCGGTACCGTCAAAAAGACCGTTGCCACGACAAAAATGCGCGCCGACGCGGCGTGGAAGGCGCCCGCGAAGCAATCTGTCCCGGCGGGCGCGACCGTGCGGGTGATCGACTCCTGCTTTGACGGCAGATGGCTCAACGTCGTGTATAACGGCGTGAGCGGCTGGGTCTACAACAAGGCGTTCGGCGTCAAGAAGAATTACACGAGTATTACGCTTGCGACCCTGCCCGTCGTGGCGGACGACTTGATCTACGACAAGGGCGCCGACATCAAGAACCTCTACAACTACTGCCAGTACACCCTGTCCTACCGCAGCACGGCGGCGGCGAATACCATCGAGGAGATGGCGGTGTTCGCGCTGTCCCATCTCTACGGCGCCTGCTATCACCGCGCGTCGACGCTGTATTATCTTTTGGAGCGCATCGGCTGTGATGTGATCTATGTCAAGGGCAAGGACATCTGGACGGGCGGCGGCCCTCACCGCTGGGTGATGGTCAAGACCGAGAGCGGCTGGCGCCATATCGACCCCACCCGTGTGCGCGGTCTGCCCGAGTACTACATGGTCAAGGACAGCGCGCTGGCGTACTTCTCATGGGATCGCACCGTCTATCCCGCCGCCGTGTAAGGGATTGAAAAAAACACTTGCTTTCAGGCGGTTTTTCCAGTATAATGAAACCCTAATCTAATCAGACAGGAGATAACGATATGCAAGACAATGTACGTCCCGAAACGATGGAAAGAATCACCACCGAGGCGCTTGCGAACGCCTTTATCGAGGAGCAGCTCGCCGCTTTGCAGGCGCAGATCGGCGACAAAAAGGTGCTGCTCGCCCTTTCGGGCGGCGTAGACAGCTCGGTCGTCGCCGCTCTGCTGATCAAGGCGATCGGCAAGAACCTCGTCTGCGTCCACGTCAACCACGGCTTGCTGCGCAAGGGCGAGCCGGAGCAGGTCGTGGAGGTGTTCCGCAACCAAATGGACGCCAACCTCGTCTATGTCGACGCGGTCGACCGCTTTTTGGACAAGCTGGCGGGCGTCGCGGAGCCGGAGAAAAAGAGAAAGATCATCGGCGCCGAATTTATCCGCGTGTTTGAGGAGGAGGCGAGAAAGCAGGAGGGCATCGACTTCCTCGCACAGGGCACCATCTATCCCGACATCATCGAAAGCGACGGCGTCAAGGCGCACCACAACGTCGGCGGACTGCCCGAGGATCTGCAATTTGAGCTGGTCGAGCCGCTGAAATTTTTGTACAAGGACGAGGTCAGGGTCGTCGGCAAGGCGCTCGGCCTGCCCGACAGCATGGTCTACCGCCAGCCCTTCCCGGGTCCCGGACTCGGCGTGCGCTGCCTCGGCGCGATCACCCGCGACAGGCTGGAGGCGGTAAGAGAATCCGACGCGATTTTGCGCGAGGAGTTTGCAAAGAACGGTCTCGCGGGCAAGGTCTGGCAGTATTTCACCGCCGTGCCCGATTTCAAGAGCGTCGGCGTCAAGGACGGCAAGCGCACCTTTGCCTATCCCGTCATCATCCGCGCGGTCAACACCAAGGACGCCATGACCGCCACGGTTGAGAACGTCCCCTTCGAGCTGCTGCAGCACATCACGCAGCGCATCACCTCCGAGGTGGAGAACGTCAACAGGGTGCTGTACGACCTCACCCCGAAGCCCTCGGGCACGATCGAGTGGGAGTAATCCCCAAACCGATAAAAAGCGCATAAACAAGCGGTTTTTGCCGTGTGATTGCCCTCGTTGGCAACAGAATGGCAACATTATTTGAATTATTGTAAAAATATAGAGCTATCAGATTTTCTGTAAGTCTGATAGCTCTTATTATTTTGTCTTGATTTTAGTCTTTCTTGAGTTTATCCTTGAATGCTTCTGCCATAGCTTCACTCAATTCTTGTGAAGGAGCTTTCGCATAATTGACATTGGTATACTTTGGATAGTTATAACGCCACTTGTCGTAGTCGTCTTTGCTGATTTCACCATTGCGGTATTTTTCACGCTCCGCACACCAAACGTGAAGCTCGTCTAAAAGATTTTGTGCTTCTCTGCTGTTGAACGGATCAACACGCATAATGATTTCGCCGTCTCTTTTCTCAATCGCCAGACCGTAAATATCCTCTAAGGTAAATAGAGTGTGCATAAGACCGATATAGGAATCAATGTCAGGTACGTTTAATGCGTCGGGAGATATGCCGAATACCTCCGCAAGTTTATTTGTTAAATCTGCTTTCGGCGATCTTGTGCCTGATTCATACTGTGCCATACGGATGTCTGCGGT
>CACZWQ010000064.1 GCA_902784855.1 uncultured Ruminococcus sp.
CGCCGCTGACCAGCATCAAAGGCGCTGCGGCGGCGATGTATTATCCGTACCCGATACTCCGTTCGATGGGCGATGTGGATCTGCTGGTGAAAAGAGCAGATATGGAAAGGACCGCAGAGCTTCTCGAAGCGAACGGGTTTACTCTCACACACGAAAAAAGAACAGATCTTCACCATTACAGTTACAGTAAGAACGACATAAGCATCGAACTGCATAGAAGATTAGGCGTTATCGATAACGAGGACGAGGAGCTGCTGAAGCTCTTTGAAGACGGCATCGATAATCGGATATGGCAGGTTATCGAAGGCGAATATAAAGTTCCCGTACTTCCGCCGCTTCTCAACGGATTAGTTCTTATCTTCCATATCAACCAGCATCTCAGGGGAGGAATAGGGCTTCGGCAAATAGTAGACTGGATGATGTACGTGAATCAGCTCTCAGATGCTCAATGGAAAGAATTGAGAATATTATTGAAGCATGTGGGTATGGAGAAGCTGGCACTGACCACCACAAGCATGTGCCGGAAATACCTCGGATTGGAGCCGTGTTTTGTCGGCTGCGAAACGGTTGATCCGCGTGTCTGTGATGAATTCATGGCGTTCATTCTGGAGAAAGGAAGCTTCGGAATAAAAGCCGGATTAGATGGAAAAATAGCTGCTGTTTCTCTCTCCTCCTCAGACCATGGAGGCATTTTTCGCCGGTTGCAGATCGGAGGCTTGTACCAGTGGGAAGCAGCGAAGAAGTACCCGATTCTCAAACCCTTCGCTTGGCTTTATCAAGCAGGCCGTATCTTGATCATCATTATTAAGAATAAGATCGGATTGAAAAGACTGATGAAGCAAAAAGAGAATGTTTTGGAACAGCGCAAGCTGATCGAAGCGCTTGGGCTGCATGTTGACAGGACGATAAAAACAGAATAGCCGGGAAAGCTGCTTTCCCGGCTTTTGCTTTTTGGGTCATTCTGTTTGGATTATGACGATTGACAATATTCCTTATACCACTCGGCGAATGCCCGCAGACCTTCCCTGATCCCGATTTTGGGAGTGAAGCCATAGTCACGCTCCAGCGCTTCGGAATCGGCATAGGTGACAGGGACATCCCCGGCTTGCATGCCGACCAATTCCCGGTGACCTTCAAAGTCATAGTCGGCGGGAAGAACACCTGCTCTCACAAGCTCCTCCTGCAGCGTGGCGATGAACTTCGGAAGGCTTTCCGGGGTTCCGCCGCCGATGTTATAGACGGCATAAGGCGGCAGCGGCAATCCGTCCTCTCCGATCATCTTTTTCGGAGCACCCCGCATGACGCGGACAACTCCTTCGATGATATCATCGATGTAGGTAAAGTCTCGTTTCATGTTGCCGTAGTTGAATATCCTGATTGTGCCGCCATTGACCAGCGTGTTTGTCGCAGAATAGTAAAACATATCCGGTCTGCCGGCGGGACCGTAGACAGTGAAGAAGCGCAGACCGGTGCCGGGGATGTTATACAGCTTGGAATAACTGTGAGCCAGCAGCTCGTTGCTCTTTTTTGTGGCGGCATAGAGACTCACGGGGTTATCTACCTTATCCTCCGTGGAGAAAGGCACTTTCTTATTTCCGCCATAGACACTGCTTGAGCTGGCGTAAACCAGATGCTCCACCGGATTGTGCCGACAGGCTTCCAGAATGTTGTAAAAGCCGATGATATTGGATTCGATATAGACATCCGGATGGTCGATCGAGTATCGGACACCTGCTTGGGCGGCAAGGTTGACGACGATATCAAAGCGGTATTCGGAAAAAAGCCGATCGATGAGACTCTTGTCTGCAATAGAGCCTTTGACGAACACATGCCTGACAGGGCTGCTTACCGCTTCCTTCTCAATCAACCCCAGTCGGTACTCTTTGAGCGCCGGATCGTAGTAGTTGTTCATATTATCGAGGCTGACGACGGTACCGCTGCTCATTTCCTTTAACAGACGGAGCACCAAATTGGCTCCGATAAAGCCGGGTGATCCGGTTACGAGGATGGTTTTACCGTTCAGCTCGACAGGTGTTTTCTCCATAGCAGTTAATCTCTCCTGAACAGATCGCGTGTATATACTTTATCTTTCACATCGTCAAGAACCGGATCATATCGGTTGGCGATAATGCAGCCGCACTTTTTCTTGAACCTCTTGATATCGTTTACAACCTGAGAGCCGAAGAAGGTGGAGCCGTTTTCCAGCGTCGGTTCGTAGATGATCACGGTGGCTCCCTTTGCTTTGATCCGTTTCATGACGCCTTGGATGCTGCTCTGGCGGAAGTTATCGCTGTTGCTCTTCATGGTGAGCCGGTAAACGCCGACGACGGTGTCCTTCTGTTTTTTCTCCTGAGTGGCATCGTACCGGGAAGAAGCGGTATAGGTTCCGGCGATTTCCAGTACGCGGTCGGCGATAAAATCCTTTCGGGTACGGTTGCTCTCGACGATTGCCTGAATCAGGTTTTCGGGCACATCGCGGTAATTTGCCAGCAGCTGCTTCGTATCCTTCGGCAGGCAGTATCCGCCATAACCGAACGACGGGTTGTTATAGTAATCGCCCACGCGGGGGTCAAGGCACACGCCCTTGATGATCGGGGCGGTTTGAAGCCCCTTCACCTCCGCATAGGTATCCAACTCGTTGAAGTAGGAGACGCGCAGGGCGAGATAAGTATTGACGAAGAGCTTGGTCGCCTCCGCCTCGGTGTATCCCATAAAGAGCGTCTCGATGGGATTCTTGAGGGCGCTCTGCTGCAGAAGTCCGGCAAATGTCTGTGCCGCTTCCCTTGTATCTTCGTCACAACCGACGATGATGCGGGAGGGATAGAGGTTATCGTAGAGGGCTTTCGATTCCCTTAAAAACTCCGGGCTGAAAAGAATGTTGTCCATCTCCGTTTTCTCCCGAATGTGGACGGTGTATCCGACCGGAATGGTAGACTTGATCACGACCGTCGGCTTGATTTCGTGGTTCGCTGTGGCGGATTTGATCAAGGCGAGGACACTCTCCACGGCGGAGCAGTCAAAGAAGTTCTGCTTGGGATCATAATTTGTCGGAGCGGCGACAATAATGAAGTCCGCGTCGGCATAAGCGGCAGCTCCGTCTGTTGTCGCTGTGAGGTCCAGCTTCCTTTTGCCTTTCTTTGCCTCATCCAGATACTTTTCGATGTAATCGTCTTGGATCGGAGAAATATGCTGATTGAGCTTTTCTACCTTTTCGGGCACGATATCAACCGCCGTGACCCGGTTGTGCTGAGCGAGAAGAACCGCCAAGGACAAACCGACGTAACCGGTACCGGCAACGGCGATCTTGTAGGAGCGTTCGACAGAGATCGGGGCAGTATCGGCTGTTTCCGCAAACATATCCGTAGGGTCGAAGCGCAACACTTCGCCCAATGCCTGGAGCTGTTCGATGGACGGGACATAGTCAAGTGATTCAAGCCGGGACAAAAGCCCGCGGTTGATTCCTGTTGCTTTGGACAGCTGTGCCTGCGTGAGCTTCATAGCCTTGCGGCGGGATACCACGGTATCGGCGAGCAGCTGCATCGATAATTTCTTCATGATTTCCTCCTTTGTCTTTTAAAACGACATTTTGCGTGTGGTGGGGATGCGCCTTATTACATCACTATCATAGCAGAATCAGGAGAAAAAATCAAGTAAAATGTTCAAAATAGATACAAAAATCGATTGAATATCGAGATAAAGAACGGAATAACAGATATTTTTGTCGCTTAAACAAGAAAAGATAAGCTGATTTTCATGCGAAATGTTTGGTGAAGCACACCGCGTTATCCTCAAGGACGCTTTTTGCTGCTACAAAACATGTCTTGCCCGCGTTTTCATTTTTTCGTCATTTTCAGCCTGTTTTCTGTAGACAAGGCGCCGTGTATTGTGTTATAATAATAAATCAGAACCCGTGATTCGCTTATGGAAAGAATGATGACATGCTTCAAATCAAACACATCTGTAAACAATACAAAACAGGGGCGTTTGTTCAGCAGGCGCTCAACGACCTTTCGCTCGATCTCAGAGACAACGAGTTCGTGGCGATCCTCGGTCCGAGCGGCTCGGGAAAAACCACGCTGCTCAACGTGATCGGAGGACTGGATCACTATGATTCGGGCGATTTGATCATCAACTGCGTTTCTACCAAGAAGTACAAGGGGCGCGATTGGGACGCCTACCGCAACCATTCGGTGGGCTTTGTTTTTCAAAGCTACAACCTGATTCCGCACCAGACGATCCTGCGCAACGTCGAGCTGGCGCTCACGATCGGCGGCGTCTCCAAAAAAGAACGCGTCTCGCGGGCAAAGGAGGCGCTGGAAAAGGTGGGCTTGGGGCAGCATATCCACAAAAAGCCCTCTCAGCTTTCGGGCGGTCAGATGCAGCGCGTCGCGATCGCCAGAGCGTTGGTGAACGACCCCGAGATCCTGCTCGCCGACGAGCCGACGGGCGCGCTGGACAGCGAGACCAGCGTGCAGGTCATGGAGCTGCTCAAGGAGGTCGCGCGAGACCGTTTGGTCGTGATGGTGACCCACAATCCGGAGCTTGCCGAGGAATATGCGACCCGCATTGTCCGTCTCCACGACGGAAAGATCATCTCCGACTCCGATCCGTTTGAAGCGCCGACTGCCCAATCGGAGCACAAAAAGCCCGGCAAGACCTCCATGAACCTGCTCACGGCGCTCAACCTGAGCCTGAACAACCTGTGGACGAAGAAGGTGCGCACGCTCTTGGTGGCGTTTGCCGGTTCCATCGGCATTATCGGGATCGCCATGATCCTGTCGCTGTCGAACGGCGCGAATCAATACATCCGCGACACCGAGGAAAACACCCTGAAAAGCTATCCCTTGAAGATTACTTCCTCCGGAATGGATCTCACTTCCTTTCTGACCGATGCAGCCGATACGGTCGACAGCGTCGGGAAAGAGAAGGCGCAGGTCAGGGAATGGAACATGATGACCAAGATGTTCTCGCAGGTCACCACCAACGATCTCACCTCCCTGCGCACCTATATCGAGAAAGAGGACGATGTGATCCGTCAAAACGCGCAGGCGGTCGAGTACGGCTACAATGTCACGCCGTATCTCTACAGCCTCTCGGATGACGGATACCGTCAGGTCAATCCCGACACGGCGCTTTCCAAGCTCGGCTTTTCCTCGTCCGGCACGTCCATGAATTCGATGATGGCGACCTTCACCAGTACAGACGTCTTTTCGCCGATGCCGAAGAGCGATGCCGTTTACCGAGATCAATACGATGTCAAGGCGGGAAGATGGCCGCAGCAATACAATGAATGCGTGCTCGTTCTGACGAAAAAAGGCATGGTGTCCGACCTCGCGCTCTACGCGATGGGAAAGAAGGATCCCGCGACGCTTGACAGTATCATCGAAGCCTTCGCACAGGGCAAGACCTACGACGGTGAAGTGGAGACCGAGACCTACGCCTATCGGGATTTTCTCGGCATTGAATTCCGTTTGCTGTCCGCATCTCAGCTCTATACCTACGAGGAAAAGACAAAGAGCTGGGTCGACCGCTCGGCGGATGAAGCGTTTATGAAACAGCTCGTGAACAGCGCCGAGCCTGTTACGATCGTCGGCGTGGTGCAGCCGAACGGCGATACCGACACGATGCTGCTGAAGCAGGGGATCGCCTATCCCGCTTCGATGACCGCGCACCTGATGGAAACGGCGGCGCAGTCCCCGGTGGTGCAGGCGCAGCTTTCGAGCGAGGATACCAATATCCTGACCGGCACGAAGTTCGGTGAAAAATCCGATCAGCCGGAATTTGATTTTTCCAAGCTCTTTTCCTTTGATCAAGAGGCGTTGGAAAGCATGTTCGGCTTTGATACCAAGGCGCTCGATTTCGATATGTCCTCGTTTGATCTCTCACAGCTCGATTTCTCCAAGCTGGACTTTTCCAAGGTCGATCTGTCGCAGCTTGACATGCAGTCGCTGAGCAGCGCGATGCCGCAGCTCTCGGAAGAACAGCTATCCGCGCTGCTCTCCTCCGTGGAGTTCAACATCACTGCCGAGGAGGCGCAGGCGCTGTTTCGCTCCCTGCTCGACGGCTATCTGGCTCACGCGGCAAAGGATCCCTCCACCGATTACGGCAAGCTGCCTGACGCGGCTCTGCAATACATCCGTTCGGAGGACGCGCTGCGGTTGCTGGCGGAGCGGATCAACGCCGCGATACGAGAAAACGCCGCCGATCTGATGACGGCGGAGGAAATGCGCGCGCTGCTCTCGGAGGTGCTTGCGGGCTTTCCGGCTTATGCCGAGGGTAAGGAGCTCGGTGAGCCGGGTCAGCTCGGAGCGCTGCTCAACGAGTATTTGGCAAGCGCCGAGGTGTCTGCCAAGCTGAAAGCCGTTTCGGACGGCGTCAATGCGCGGCTTGCCGCCCTAACGCTCTCCGACGAGCAGATCAAAGGCGTCGCAACCGCGCTGGCGGAGGGCTATCAGCGCTATGCCGCGGAAAACGGTCTGCCCGACCCGCAGCTTCTGCTTCCCTCCTTTGCGGCGTATCTCAATACGCCTGAGGTCAAAAGCGGGCTGACGGAAGCCGTCGGCAAGGCGGTCAATACCGAAGGGCTGGAAAAAGCGGCGGGTGAGATGCTCGCGGGCGTCACAGCGGCGATCGGACAGCAGATCGGCGCCGCGATAGCGGGGGTGACCGAGGGTCTTGCCGTGCAGCTCGGTGACGCGATAAAAACCGCCATGGCGGGTGTCGCGGGACAATTGGAGAACTCGCTGCAGCAGGCGTTTCGCTTTGACGGGGAGGGGCTTAAAAATGCGTTCAGCGCCTCGATGTCCGTCAGCGAGATCAAAGACCTGTTCAATTCCCTCCTGTCGGGAGGCACCACCGTCACCCTGAAAAGCGTGCTGACAAAGCTGGGCTACGCGGCGCAGGAGGAGCCCTATTCCATCACGATCTATCCGATCGATTTTGAGGGAAAAACCAAGATCAAGGCGTCGATCGAGCGTTACAACCAAGCGCAGAAGGACGCGGGAAATGACGATAAGGTCATCGTCTACACCGACATGGTCGACGCGCTGATGAGCTCCGTGACGCAGATCATCGACGCGATCAGCGCGATATTGATCGCCTTTGTGGCGATCTCGCTGGTGGTCTCATCGGTGATGATCGGCGTGATCACTTATATCAGCGTGCTGGAGCGCAGAAAGGAGATCGGCATCCTGCGCGCGATCGGCGCGTCGAAGCGCAATATCTCCAATGTGTTCAACGCCGAGACCTTTATCATCGGCGCGCTCGCGGGCATTTTGGGCGTGGGGATCACGCTGCTGCTGTTGATCCCTGCCAATCACATCATCCATGCGGTCGCGCAGCAAAACGGCGTCAATGCCGCGCTGCCGCCCGGCGCCGCATTGATCTTGGTGCTGCTCAGCATTGTGCTCACGCTCATCGGCGGCATCATCCCCTCGCGCAAGGCGGCTCACAGCGATCCCGTTTCCGCACTGCGCTCCGAATAGCAGTTCGAACGGATCGCTTCAAATATCCATATTATCCCGAAAGGAATGTGAAAAAAATGTATTCTATTCAATTCAACGGTGACGGCGCCCCTATGATGGCGCTGGTTATCTCCTATTGTCTCTCCATGCTGCTGAGCCTGGGCGCCGCGGCACTGATCCTCGTGTCGAGCTGGCACATATTCAAGAAGCTCGGCATGCCCGGCTGGAAGGGCATTATCCCGTATTACAGCGACTACATGCTGTTCCGCACGGTTTGGGAGACAAAGCCGTTCTGGGTGCTCGTGATCGGAAGCGGTGTTTATGTGGTATTCACTCTGATCATCTCCTTGTTTTTGCCGATCCTCATGCTCGTCAACGGCAATTCCTTTGATCCGGATCAGCAGGTGATCGCGTTTCTGATCGTATTTTTCGCCGTATTCGGCTTGCTGACGCTTGCCTTTTCGGTATTTGCGATCGTGATCACGCTCCGTCTGAATATCCGTCTGGCAAAGGCGTTCGGCAAGGGCGTCGGCTTTGCGCTCGGTCTGACCTTTCTCAACGTCGTTTTCTATCCGATACTCGCGTTCGGAAAGGCGCAGCGGGTCAATTGAATCGATCATCAAGGGACTGTCACGGCGACAGTCTCTTTGCTTTTTTCGGGAAGCACTGCACCCTTGCACTTGATCTTAACTTGTGGTATAATCAAACAATAAACACACAGTAGGTAGATCGACGATGGAGCTTTCACAACTGACGGCTTACGCCAAGGAAAAATATGCGATCACGGAGGAGTTCAAGTGGGAGAG
>CACZWQ010000065.1 GCA_902784855.1 uncultured Ruminococcus sp.
ATGAGCACACCCGTTGCAGATGAAGTTCTGCGCGCGGCGGTAGAAGCACAGGACTACACGGTTCTAGCTATTTAACTCGCGTGTGCTGGGTTTTCGTGAAAGGTTACCGAGATTCCCGCGACAGAACGCGGGATAATAACCTTATCTTTCCGGCAAACTTATGAAGCGCGGATTGGCTCCCGCGACACGCGGGCGGCACGCGGGCGGGTTAAATATCGAGAACCGTGTAGTCCTGTGCTTCTACCGCCGCGCGCAGAACTTCATCTGCAACGGGTGCGCTCATTGTCACCACAGCGGTGCCTGCGGTATGATCGGCAACCGCGTTCGTGACGCCCTCCAGCGCTTCGAGCGCCTTTTTGACGCGCGCCTCACAATGGGGGCACATCATGCCTTCGATCTTAATCGTTTTTGTCATTACTTCTTCCTCCTTTTTTGTTTGAGCGGAAACGAGCTGCCGGAGCGCTTCCGCGTCGATCGTTTTTCCTTTTCTGTCGTGTGATGCGCTGTGCGGCTTGACAAGATTCAGCCTCAGCGCGTTCATGCACACAAAGAAGCTCGACAGCGCCATTGCCGCCGCGCCGTACATCGGCTTCATGTCGATCCCGTACAAGCCCATGGCAAGCGGGATACAGACGGCGTTGTAAAAGAATGCCCAGAACAGATTCTGGTGAATATTGCGGATGGTCGCGCGGCTCAGGCGAATGGCAGCCGTCACATCCGTCAGGCGGCTTTTCATCACGACGATATCCGCCGCGTCGATCGCGACGTCCGTTCCCGCGCCGATCGCGATCCCGTTGTCGGCGACCGCCAGAGCAGGCGCGTCGTTGATGCCGTCGCCCGTCATGGCGACCTTGCCGAGCGCTTTCAGCTTTCCGATCATGTCCGCCTTGCCATCGGGCAGCACGCCCGCGATCACGCTGTCGGCGTTCACCTGCGCGCCGATCGCGTTGGCTGTCCGTGCATTGTCGCCCGTCAGCATGACTGAGGCGATTCCCATCTGCCGCAGCTCGCGTATCGCCTGCGCGGAATCCTCCTTGATCGGGTCGGCGACCGCGATCAGTCCGATCAGGGCGCCATCCAGCGCAAACAGCAGGGGCGTTTTTCCCTGCGCGGCGAGATCGTTCGCCCGAGCGGCGACCGCTTCATCCGCCAATCCCTTTGACATCAAAAATCGCAGGCTCCCGCCGAGGAGCTCTCTGCCGTTCTGTTCGGCGCACAGACCGTGCCCGGGCAGGACGGTAAATTTTTCGACCGGCAGCAGCGTCAAGCCTGACGCCGCCGCGGTGACTGCCTTTGACAGCGGGTGCTCGCTGTTCTTCTCCAGCGAGGCGGCAAGCGTGAGCAGCTCGGTTTTGTCGCAGCCGAAGGGAAGCACATCGGTGACAACGGGCTGCCCCTCGGTCACGGTGCCTGTTTTATCGAGCGCGAGTATCTGTGTTCTGCCCGCACCCTCCAGCGCGGCGGCTGTTTTGTACAAAATCCCGTTCTTGGCACCGACGCCGCTGCCCACCATGATCGCGACAGGCGTGGCAAGCCCGAGCGCACAGGGACAGCTGATCACCAGCACGGAAATGCCGCGCGCGACGGCATAGGAGAACGGGCGCCCCGCGATCATCCAGCCGATCAGCGTCAACACGGCGATCCCGATCACGGTCGGGACGAAAATACCGGATACCTTGTCCGCGATGCGCGCGAGCGGCGCCTTTGTCGCGGCAGCGTCGGAGACCGTGCGGATGATCTGCGCCAGCGTGGTGTCCTCGCCGACACGGGTCGCGCGGCATTCGATATAGCCCTGTTGGTTGATCGTCGCGGCGGATACCGTATCGCCCGCCGCCTTGTCAACGGGGATGCTCTCTCCCGTCAATGCGGATTCATTGACCGACGTCATGCCCTTTATTATGACGCCGTCCACGGGTATCTGTTCACCCGGACGGACCGCGAAGATATCGCCTGTTTTGACCGATTCGATGCCGACCTCGGTCTCGACGCCGTCTTTGATCAAAACGGCTGTCTTGGGCGCGAGCTTCATCAGCCCTTTCAGCGCGTCCGTGGTGCGCCCCTTGGACTTGGCTTCCAGCAGCTTTCCGATCGTGATCAGCGTCGGGATCATCGCTGCCGACTCGAAGTACAGGTTCATCCCGTAGTGCATGACCGTATCCTGCGCGCCGTCGCCGAGCGCGAGGATCATCAAAAACAGCTCCGCCAGTGAATAGGCAAAGGACGCGCCCGAGCCGAGCGCCACCAGCGTGTCCATATTCGGCGCGCCGTGCAGCAGGGAGGAAAAGCCCGAGGTGAAGAATTTTCCGTTGATGACCATGACGGCAACCGCCAGCAGCAGCTCGAACAGCCCCAGAAAAACCAGATTGTCGAACGCCGGCGGCGCGGGAAAGCCCCACATCATATGCCCCATGGAGAAATACATCAGCAAAAGCAGGATCGGAACGGAGAACAGCAGCCGCTTTCTCAGCTTCGGCGTTTCACGATCCTTCAATGCGTCGGCGTCCGCCCATGAGGGCGATTGCTGACGGGCGCTCTGCTTGGGAGAAGCGCCGTAGCCCGCCGCTTCCACGGCTTTGACGATATCCTCGGCGCGCGCCGTTCCCTCTACGCCCATGGAGTTGGTCAGCAGGCTGACCGAGCAGGCGGTGACGCCCGGCACCTTTGACACGGCTTTCTCGACCCGCGCGGAGCAGGCAGCGCAGCTCATGCCCGTCACATTGTATTGTTCCATTGTCCTGTTTCCTTCTTTCTGCCGGTTGTGCTACGAGTGCACCCTTATGCAAGCAGTTGTTGTTTATCTTCAAAGCTCGGCACCGCCGTTGTGCAAGTTTTCCTCCCTCACTTACGTTATAAAAGGCGGGAGAAAGCGCCCTCGGGCGCCCCAGGAGAGGATGCGCTGTTTCATGCCCGCGATGTCGAGGACGCCGCAGGCAAAGCCCTTTCGTATCAGCTCCGGCGGGACATATTTGTCATACTTCTCAAAAACAGGGACTTCCTTTTCATACACCAGCTCGAGCGGGTCAAAGTCGACCTCCGCCTCCTCGGCGATGATACGGAAGAATTCCTCCGGGCTGACCTGCATGGTGAATTGCAGATAATACGGGCGCGACGGGCTGAGCCCCTTTAGTCCGAGGCGCGCGCCGCAGCGCAGCTTCAAAAAACGCTCGAGCGCCAGAAACGCATAGCTCCCCAGCCACGGGAACAGCGCCCACATCTTGCCGCCGAGGTGAATCAGCGGCCTGTCGCGCATCCCCGCCTTTCGGAAAGTCTCCCTCGCCTCCGCCAAGCGGCAGAGGGCGTGGCGCATCAGGTACGGATAGGCTGCTTCCTCGGACAACACACCGTGCATCCGCTCCAAAATGCGGGTATGGATGTCTCCCGCGACGTCGCCGAAATAGGCGGGGATATTGCCCTTGATCAGCGAGCAGTACACCTCGCGCCGGCGGTGATCGACCTCCTCGACCACCCAGACGCGTCCCGCGATCGCGATCTTCTCTCCTGCGGGCGGCGGCTTGACGATCGTGCCGAGCTCCTCGCTGCCGGCGCGCACGGAGTATTCGAGATTCTCCTGAAAGACGGCGTAGAATTTATAGTTGTTGACGATCCGCTCGCCTGTGATGCCGAGGATCAAGCCGCCGTTCTCGGTGCGGTTGATGTGGTCGGTCTCCAACAGATAGCGAAGCAGAATGCGGTAATCGTCCTGTGTGATACGGTGAAAGACCGACAGGGGCAGCACGCGCGAGGCAAGCTCCGCGGGGGTCATCTCGCCGCAGGACGCGAGGGTGCTCATGGTCTGGTGATACAGCAGGCTGAACGGCAGCTTTTCCGTCCGCGGCGGCTCGACAAAGCGCTCCTCGATATAGAGCTGCACCAGCGCGATGCCCTGAATCAAATACCACGGTATCATCTCGGGCAACAGTGAGCGCGGCTCGGGATGATCCTCGCGCATGACGAACCACATCTCGGACGGCGCGCCGCGCCTGCCTGTGCGTCCCATCCGCTGCAGAAAGCCCGAGACCGTAAACGGCGCGTCGATCTGAAAGGCGCGCTCCAATCTGCCGATGTCGATTCCCAGCTCCAGCGTCGCCGTGGCGCAGACACTCATCAACGAGCCGTCATCCTTCATCTCCTCCTCGGCGCTCTCGCGGTAGGAAGCCGAGAGGTTGCCGTGATGGATCAAAAAGCGGTCGGGCTCGCGGTTTGCTTCGCAGTACTGCCGCAGATGCTGGCAGACCGACTCGCATTCCTCGCGGGAATTCGTAAAGATCAGGCATTTTTTGCCGCGCGTGTGCTCAAAGATATAGCCCATCCCGGGGTCGGCTGCCTTTGGGGCGGTATCGGTCGGCGCTTCTTCCGGCGCAGCCTGCAAGAGCGTCTCCTTGCCCTCGTCAGCCTGCGGAGAGGTGGTGAAGAAATGCTCCATCGAGAGCCGCCAGATCTCTCTGCCGCCGTCAAACCGCGGGATGACCGTGCCCCTGTCGCTGCCTGCTGCGAGGAATTTTCCCGCCAGCGCGGGGTCGCCGATAGTCGCGGACAATCCGATGCGGCGCGGACGGCAGGAGGCGAGACGGCACAGCCGCTCGATCAGACAGAAGGTCTGGCCCCCTCTGTCGGCGCGCAGCAGCGAATGGATCTCATCGATCACGATGAAGCGCAGGTCGCAGAACAGGGAGGGTATCTCCATGTGCTTGTTGATCATCAGCGATTCCAGCGACTCGGGCGTGATCTGCAAGATGCCCCGGGGCTTTTTCAGCAGGCGGCGCTTCTGCGACTGCGGGACGTCGCCGTGCCAGCGCGTCACGGGAATGCCCGCCTCCTCGCACAGTTGGGTGAGCCTGCCGAACTGGTCGTTGATCAGCGCCTTGAGCGGCGCGATATACAGCACGCCGACCGACCTCGGCGGGTCCTCATCCAGCAGGCTGAGGATCGGAAAGAACGCCGCTTCGGTTTTGCCGGAGGCGGTGGACGCCGTCAGCAGGACGTTGTTTTCGGTGTTGAAGATCGCGTCGCCCGCCGCGTTTTGGACCGCGCGCATGCTCTTCCAGCCCGAGCGGTAGATAAAATCCTGAATGAAGGGCGCGTATCGGTTGAATACTTCCATCGTTTTTCACTCTATACGGTAAATTCAATATAGTTCTCGTCCGCCTGATCGGATACCGCCTCGCTCTTTGCGTAGGAGAATTCCTCCGATTCCAGCAGCTGTGCCACGCTCATCTGCGGATGCTGATACAGCAGATCGAGCAGCTCGATAAAATCGCGGATGACCTCGCGCGGGGTGATGTTCAGGTCGGCGCCCACGCGCGCATATTCCACCTTGATGAAGGTCGCCAAATCCTCGGTCGTGAGGGCGCGCGCATAGCCGTAAAGCAAGGCGTGCATGTCCGAGAGCTTTTCGCACAAAATCAGCATTTCCTCCGCTGTCAGCGGTTCCAATCGAATGACGGGCGCCAGCAGGTCTCGCGCGCCGGGGCGGGAAAATTTCCCCTCCGCCAGACGGGAGCGCAGCGCCTCGTAGCTGTACACGCCGCGGCGCCTGTCCTCGACCGCCTGCGGGGTGGCGCCCATGATGATACCGAGATAGTTAGCCTTGCCCTGGAGCGTGTCGTTATACATCGTCAGCATTTTTTCATAGTTGTAGCGTCGCGTGACGGTGTTGGGTATCTTGTAGATATTTACCAGCTCGTCGATCATGATCATCATGCCCTGATAGCCCGCCATGCGGAAGAATACCGCGAACAGCTTGAGATAGTCGTACCAGTCATCGTCGGTGATGATGATATTGACCCCCAGCTCCTCCTTCGCCTCGCGCTTGGTGGGGTATTCGCCGCGAAACCAGCGAACGACCTTTGCCTTTGTCTCGTCGTCGCCGTTGAGATAGGCGCGGTAATAGGAAGAGAGCAGGCGGGCAAATTCAAAGCCGTGCACCATTTCGCTGACAGAGGCGGTCACAGCGTATATTTTTTGATCGGTGAGCGACGCCAGCGCGGGGTCTCCGGGCAAAACGCCGCTCTCCCGTATGGCTTCACTCTGCACGGCGCTGATCCACCTGTCCAGCACCAAGGTCAGCGCGCCGCCCTCGGGCTTAGTCTTGGTGGAGAGATTGCAGATCAGCTCGCGGTAGGTCGCCAGTCCCTGTCCTCTCGTGCCCTGCAAGCGGCGCTCGGGAGACAGATCGGCGTCGGCGACGATAAAGCCCCTGTCCATCACGTAGTTGCGGATGGTCTGGATCAGAAAGCTTTTGCCCGAGCCGTATCTGCCGACGATGAAGCGAAAGGTCGCGCCGCCCTCGGCGATGATGTCCACATCGTGCAGCAGCGCCTCGATCGCCTGCTTTCTGCCGACGGTGATGTAGGGCAAGCCGATGCGCGGCACCACGCCGCCCTTGAGCGAATTCATGACCGTCTGCGCGATCCGCTTCGGGACTTTTTTCTTTTCCGGCATATTAACCTCCCAATAACTCCCTTATCTCGTCTGTGTAATCCTCTACCAAAGCCAACCGGTCGCTTTCACAGGTCAAGACCGTGTCGCCGATCTCCTCCCACAGCGCCTCGTTGATCTCGTCCGCGACAAGAGACGGCATCAGGCGGTGCTGCGCGAGCAGCGGCTGAACCTGTTCGCCGCGCAGCAGCAGGCGCAGGATTTGCAGCGAAAGCGGCGACAGAAGCGAATCGTCCGTGGGTGCCGGCGTCGGCTCCTGTTCCTCCGTTTCGGCTTCCCGCAGCTCCTCCTCGGTCAGCAGGCTGTCGCGGGTGACCGACGCGTCCTGCCTGATCTGCTCCAGTTGGGAAAACCGTATCGTGATCTTCGGCCTTGCCGCTTCGATCTTCTCCTGACGGTCGGCTTCGGTCACGGCATCGATATACGGCGTCGCCCACGCTTCGCTGCTTTTTTGCTGCAGGGGGCGCCCGGTTTTCAAATAAATGCGAAACAGCCTGTCCGCCTCGCGGACAAGACCGTTGATTTTCTCTTTGTCAAAATACAGCTCGGGAAACAGGTGCTCGACCCACACCCCGTCGCGGCAGATGAATCGGTGATTGTCGCTCAGGATATATACGGCGTCGGGGTAAGGCTCCGGCTGCCAATAGACGGCGTTGCAGAGCGGGTACCATTGAAGCTCCCGCTGTGTGCCGAAGCACAGATGAAAAAAATCCGTGACATTTATCAGCATGTGGCGCCACAGCCGCGCGAACAGCCGTTTCCCCTCTTCCCCGTGCTTCGTGATCACCGGGGATTTCATCAGCTTGACGGCGGCAATCCGGCACAGGGCGTCAAAGACCTCGCTGTCGCCGAATGCATCGGGCTGCGCCAAAACGGAGAGCGCACGGTCGCGCGCAAGCTCCGTCTCGTCAAAATACGGGCGGGCAATAGCGAGCTCCACCCCCTTGATCACGGCGAATGCCGTCATCCACTGATGCAGATTGTGCTTCATCCCGCTGTCGCCGTATCCCGCGTCGAGAAAGCCTGTCTCAAATTCCTTCATCTTTTTCAGGCTGTCCTCCGGAGAATCCGCACCGACGCCGTTGAGCAGCTCATAGATGTAGATATAGGCGAGCGACGGGGCGATCGGCTGAAAGATACCTTTTCGGACAGAGGTGCGCCAGGTAAAATACCCTCTGAGCTGCGCGAGGCGCAGGTCGTGATAGGTCGTGAAGTAGCGGCGAAACTCGCCGTACCACGGCGCATCGTCCTCATAATCCTCCATGAATTTTGCCTGTATCACAAAAGACTTCGCCTTCTGTCTCATTGACCCGTCGCCGAATTCATACAGCGCGGTCATCTCCTGTATCCGTTTCGGGATTTTTTCGGAGCTCGGCGCCGAAATGACCGATCTGACCGGCAGCGCGGTCTCGCGGCAGCGCTGCTTTGACGGCAGCTCATTTGCCAGAACGATGGTCGCGCCATGCCCGCCGGTTTCCGCAACGGCGCGGTCGAACAGGCGAAAAACGACGGCTTCCTCGGTTTGCTCGTCGAAACGGACGCCGACCCATTTCTCACCCTGCATGCGAAAGGGCGGCGACAGATAGGGCGCGCAGGTGTTTTCGACCGCTTCCCTGCCGCACTTGATGTCGCAGCGTTCGATCATCTCGCCGCGATCACCGTCCCACAG
>CACZWQ010000066.1 GCA_902784855.1 uncultured Ruminococcus sp.
CGGCAAACGGTGACAGCGAGGCAGAGATCACCGAGATAGGCGCGGTAAAGGTCGTGAACGGACAGGTTGTCGCGCGCGAGGACTGGCTGTGCAACCCCGGTAGAAGAATCGTGCCACGTATTGCACGGCTTACGCACATCACCGACGCGATGGTGGCAAACGAGCCGCCTGTCAGCGAAATCATCCGCCGCTTTTCAGATTTTATAGGCGACCTTCCGCTTGTAGGTCACAACATCAAAAGCTCCGACCTGCACTACATCACCCGCGCAGCGAAACGCGCCGGCGTGCGTTTGGAAAACGCTTTTTTCGATACCTACCGCTACGCGAAGCAATTCCAAAAGTCACAGGGCTGGGAAAACGTCAAGCTCGAAACTCTGTCTCAAATCTTCGGCATTGAACAGCAATCCGCCCACCGCGCATGGTGCGACGCTGAAGCCAACGTCGGCGTGTATTATAAGCTGAAAGAGTTGGGGGTGATAAATCATGGATAAAACAGACAATCAACTCAAATACGAAAACTATCGTGAACAATTTAAGCGTTTGAAAAAAGCCTTGAACAGCGGATTTAATCTGGAAGCCATGTTCATTGAATATGCCATCATGGAAGATCGCACGGAATCCGTCCTTCGTCATGCGGACAAGTGGGAGACTTATGTGAAATCCCGTAAAGGCAGAGCACCAACGATTGATTCTAAGATACGATATATTCAGAAGATGGCAGAACAAAAGGATACTCTGCCGAACAAGTATTTCACCGGTGATTTACTTGACCGTATATTGGTTTGGAAAGAAGAACGAAATCGTTTGATTCACGCACTATTAAAACAACAACTGGAACATAACGAAGTAAGTACTCTGGCAGAACAAGGTAAACAGCTTGTTGATGAACTTAGAAAGAAAGCCGGTAACTTTAACCGTGCCGTTGACAGAAGAAAAGCAAAATTGAATGAATAAAAGACTCACCCGCCTGTTACCATCACGGTTTCAGGCGGGTGAGTTTGCTCTTTTGAGGCGTTTTTGCTTGACATAATTATATATAAGTATTATTATTTCAGTATAAGCTATAAGCCTTGTAATTGCAATTCTAAAGAGTTTAAAGGAGATTTTACAATGGATATTAATATCAAAGAAGAGGAAAGAATAAGAGATTTTCTTTCGTTATTCGACGAAGAGGAACTGACATACATAGCAAATTGGGCAATTCAAGAATACGAAATGCATGACAAAAAGCCATCCGAAGGTCAATCAAGCGCAGACTTTCTTATCGATTTGTTTAAAAGCCTTGGAGAGGACTACTCCTGGTATGAGGCAGAAGATCTGATTTCGGATATGAAAGAATTCGTGTGGGCAGAAGAATTCTTTAAAGCTCGCAACTTTGATTTTGATTCACTAAATGAAACGGAGATCATTTCGGATGCAGGGGAATTTTCATATGATGAAATTGAATACTCAGACGATGAGGAGGAATACTATGAAGAATCTGCCAACGCAATTGACGAAGAACGCCAGACTGAGCTATATCACAAACTGTTAGATTATGCAAAAGAGCATATTTTCTTAACGATTCCCGATGAATTGGCAAACGATTTGAAAAAAGCGGAAAAATATTGCTTGACATACCATGATCCTGATTGGTCACATCCCCTGTTTTTTACAGTAAGCTATTTGTATTATGTACAAGAACCAAAAGTAGATGTCGAAAGTATCCTATCTCAGGTCGGAGCATCCGAAGAGGAAGTCAACGAGATCATGTCGGGACCCATTGAGTTGTATTGTTAAACAAATAACGGAATCGTTTTTGCAAAATGCATAGAAGACTATGACGTCATTATGCAGATGATTGAAGCCGGACTTGAATCTGAACAGATTGCAGAAGAAACCGGTATGTCCGTTGAAGAAATTGAAGAAATGATAGATTTCGACGACGAAGAATAAATGTTTTGTAAAACACCCGCCTGTTACCATTTCGGATTCAGGCGGGTGAGTTGTTTTTTTTGTTTGGGTTTGTTCAGATATGGAATCCGAGCTGCAGCAAAACGGCAACACCTCGGGCACTTTTGTTGTTTTATGTCGATTATTGCTTGACTTCAAATATCTATATATATATAATTTAAGTGTAAAACAGCGAAAGCAAAAAAAGATATAATCATTGAGGAAGAAGCGGAGATTGTTAGAAGGATTTATGACCTCTATCTGCAAGGCTATGGGCTGAAAAATATCGCACATCAGCTCAATTCCGAGGGAGTGAAATCGCCGCTTTACTATCAAAACAAGAAGATGAAAAAGAAAACCATGAGCAACGCGCCGAAAATTACGAACCGCTTTCTGTGGACGAGTACGACTGTCAAACGGATTCTGACAAATGAATTCTACAAAGGCACACTGGTTTGCCACAAAACGCATACCAATAAAATCTATCAAATCCGTGAGGTGCTTCCCGTTGAGGAAAACTTCGTGCATGAAAACTTTGTACCTGCTATCATTTCCAAGGAGAAATGGGAGCAGGTACAATCTATTTTCGGGCAGAAAAAGAAGAAGGACGTCCGGGCAAGCTCAGGTAAGCCTTGCCACAGATATACTGGATTACTGAGGTGCGAGGAATGCGGCTGCACCTTTGTGTGTAAAATTCGTCATTGGGTTGGGCTTCCCGACAGATATGAGTACAACTGCAACGGCTATCACCGTTACGGAAAAGAGTATTGCACGGCTCACAGGATTGACGAATCTTACGGAGAGAATGTTTATTGCATAAGAAAACGGCAGACGTACCAATGCGGTGCGTCTGCCAATTCTCTATTTTATAACGTGAAAAAGCCCGACAAAATCGGGCTTTTATCAATGGTGCGCCCGACAGGAATTGAACCTGCACCCCGAGGGACCGGGACCTAAACCCGGCGCGTCTGCCTATTCCGCCACGGGCGCACATCTATATTTCAACAGCTTTTTGCCGTTAAAATCAAAGTATTTAATTGTTCCACCGAGGTGACGTTATCTAAACCCGGCGCGTCTGCCTATTCCGCCACGGGCGCTTAGATAAATTAAAGAATGAAAACGGAATTATCGTTTTTAATCATTTCGCAAAGGCATGATTTTTTAATGCTTCTAAGAGCGCCATAAGGATGGAATTATAAAAAGCCACAACACATAGGTGAATACTGCAATAACAATTACTATAGTTGAAATAATAATACCTGCAATCGCTGCTCCGCGTTTTGCTCTTTTCTGTTTGATGCCTATAATGCCTAATACTACGCTTACAACCGCAAGGACGGCTACTATAGCATTCATCGCAATACATATTGTGATGAACAAAGCCTGCGCGCGGGAAGCTGCCTCGCTGCCATATGCTTCTGTGCTCATTCCGGCTGCAAAATACATAAAAAATGCAATGTTGCTCAGTGGATAGGTGACGGCTCCCAATATCAGTGACAGAACACAAGGCTTTGAAGATTTTGTTTCCATGATAACGCTCCTTCCAGATCGATACTGATAACACTTTAATTTGTTTCACTGATATAGCTCTGTTTTCGCAACTGCATTTTATTATACTAAAAAACTCCGCGAATGTCAACGGAAATTTGTGCAAAGAAAAGCGGCTCCCGAAAGAGAGCCGCTTAATAACGGATTTAATTAGTCGAATAATCTGCACTCAGACGCGCCGTTTAGCCGACTTGCAATGCTTTGCTTGGTTTATTCATATGTAAATCTTTCCTTCCACCAAGGTGACGTTACCTAAACCCGGCGTGTCTGCCTATTCCACCACAGGCGCTTATGTCAATTGAAAATTGAAAATTGAAAATGGAAAATTATGCTTTACTCGACTTTAATATCGAGGTTAAGATTTTCTCAATTTCAACACAATCTGCTAATATTGTTTTAATCTCAATGTCAGATAAATAATCAGTTGCCTTGAGTAATCTCAACCAATATTTGGTTTCGGTTGTTTCTTTCAGCGCAATTGAAATTTTGAAAACGAAATCCGCTTTGCTTTGTGCCTGCTGCGCTTCGGCGACATTCGCGCCAATACTTGTCCCCGAACGGAGAAGCTGTTTTGAAAGCACAAACTCTTTCTTTTTCTCACAAAGAAATCGATAGAGTTTTACGATTCTGATTGCAAAATCAAAACTCTTCTTTTCAATGATGTTTTCCATAAGCAAAATACAAATCGGAGCGAAGCGACCCTTAATTTTCCATTTTCCATTTTCCATTTATATTATACCCAATCCTGCGGGTTTTGTCAACAAAAAGGAGCGCGCCGTTTGGTGACGCGCTCCGATGTACGGATGGTTGAAACCATCAGTCGAGAGAATTCTTCTGCTTGGCGGGAACCTGCTTCTCGTAGCAGGCAAATGCCTCGTCCACCAGCTTTTTGTCCGGCTTGGGGGAGAGCAGGCTGACGACCGGGACGATGATCAGACCCGCGAGCATTGCCAGCGCGCCGCAGTTGATGGGAGATTGCAGGAAAACAGGGAAGATCGGCTTGGCAAAGAGGTTGAGCAGCATGATGCCCGCGCCGAAAATAAAGCTGACCCAGCAGGCGAGCTTGGTGGTTTTCTTCCAATACAGGCCGTAGAGGAAGGGAGCGAGGAACGCGCCCGCGAGTGCGCCCCACGAAACACCCATCAGCTGGGCGATGAATTTGACGCTCTCGTTTTGGCTCTTGACCTGATAGATCGCGATCAGCGCGGAGATGGCGATGAACACGACGACGAAGATGCGGATGACCAGCACCTGCTTTTTGTCGTCCATCTTCTTGATGACGTTGCCCTTGAGCAGGTCGATGGTGAGGGTAGAGGACGAGGCGATGACCAGCGACGAGAGGGTGGACATCGAAGCCGACAGCACCAGAATGACGACGATCGCCAGCAGGATGGGCGGAAGTCCCGAGAGCATTTCGGGGATGATCGCGTCAAAGCCGTTCTTCGCGACGTCGACGTTGAACAGCCTGCCGAAGCCGCCGAGGAAGTAGCAGCCGCCGGCGACGATCACCGCGAACACGGTGGAAATGACGGTGCCCTTTTTGATGTCGCGCTCGTGCTTGATGGCGTAGAACTTCTGCACCATCTGCGGCAGGCCCCAGGTGCCCAGCGAGGTCAGGATGACGACGCCCAGCAGCCCCAGCGGGTCGGGTCCGAAGAAGGAGTTGAACACGCCCGGCACAGAGGATACCGCGGGGTCCTCGATCTTCGCCAAGCCGTTGAGCGCCTCCATAAAGCCGCCCTGATTGGCGAGCACCGCCGCGATGACCGCCACGATGCCGACCAGCATGATCAGGCCCTGGATAAAGTCGTTGATCGCCGTCGCCATATAGCCGCCCGCGATGACATAGATGCCCGTGAGCACGCTCATGGCGATGATGCACCACACATAGTCGATGTGGAACGCCATGCTGAACAGGCGGGAGAGTCCGTTGTAGAGCGAGGCGGTGTAGGGGATCAGGAAGATGAAGGTGATGATCGACGCGCCGATCTTCAGCCCCTTGCTGTCAAAGCGCTTGCCGAAAAACTCGGGCATGGTGGATGAGTTGAGGTGCTGCGTCATGATGCGCGTGCGCCGTCCGAGGATGACCCACGCCAGCAGCGAGCCGATCAGGGCGTTGCCGATGCCGATCCAGGTGGAGGCGATGCCGAACTTCCAGCCGAACTGTCCCGCGTAGCCGATGAAGATGACCGCGGAGAAGTAGGACGTGCCGTAGGCAAAGGCAGTCAGCCACGGGCCGACGCTTCTGCCGCCGAGCACAAAGCCGTTGACGTCGGTGGCGTTCTTGCGGCAGTAGATGCCGACGCCGACCATCACGCCGAAAAACAGCACCAGCATAATGATTTTGATTGCTAAATCCATTGGTTGTACCCCCTCTAATGGGAAAATTAGTATGCGCAAAGAACGGTCGCCGCCGAAGCGGCGGGCAGTTCCGTTATTGCTGATTTTGGGTGAGATCGGTGTTCAGCTCGATCTCGTTCTGCTGCGCCACGACGCTGGCGCCGCAGTACTGCTTGCGCAGGACGGGCTTTTCGATCTTGCCCGTCGGGTTGCGCGGCACGTCGGCAAAGATCACCTTGCGCGGGCGCTTGTAGCGCGGCAGCGACATGCAGAAGCTGTTGACCTCTGCCTCGGACAGCGGATGGCCGGGCTTGACCTCGATGATCGCCGCGGCGATCTCGCCGAGACGCTGGTCGGGCAGTCCGATGACCGCCACGTCCTTGATCGCGTCGTTGGAGCGCAGGAAGTCCTCGATCTGGACGGGGTAGATGTTCTCGCCCCCCGAGATGATGACGTCCTTTTTGCGGTCGACGAGGTAGATGAAGCCCTCGCTGTCGCGCTCCGCCATGTCGCCCGTGTACAGCCAGCCCTCGCTGTCGAGCACCTCTTCGGTCGCCTTGGCGTCGCGGTAGTAGCACTTCATGACGCCGGGACCCCTGACGGCGAGCTCACCGACGCCGCCGGTGACCTCCTGACGGTTCTCGTCGACGATCTTGACCTCCCAGCCGTAGCCGGGAATGCCGATGGCGCCCACCTTGTGGATGTTGCCCATGCCGAGATGGACACAGCCGGGTCCGATGGACTCGCTCAGGCCGTAGTTGGTGTCGTATTCATGGTGAGGGAAGACCGCCTTCCAGCGCTTGATCAGCGTGGGCGGCACGGGCTGTGCGCCGATGTGCATGAGTCTCCAGCGGCTGAGGTCGTAGTCGTTGAGGTCGACCGCGCCGCTGTCGATCGCGTCGAGGATATCCTGCGCCCACGGCACCAGCAGCCAGACGATGGAGCAGCGCTCCTCGCTGACGGTGCGGATGATCCACTCGGGGCTCACGCCGCGCAGCAGCACCGCCTTGCTGCCCGAATAGAGGCTGCCGAACCAGTGCATCTTGGCGCCCGTGTGGTAGAGCGGGGGAATGCAGAGAAAGACGTCGTCATGGGTTTGACCGTGATGGGCGTGCTCCACCTTCGCGGAGTGCATGAGCGCGCGGTGCGCGTGCAGGATCGCCTTAGGAAAGCCCGTGGTGCCCGAGGAAAAGTAGATGGCGCCGTCATCGTCGTCGGTGATATAGACGCTCGGCGCCTGCGAGGAGCAGTAGCCGATCAGCTTTTCATAGCTGTCCGCGAAGGACGGGCACTCGTCGCCGACATAGAAGCAGTTCTTCACGCGGCTGAGCTGAGGCAGAATCTCTTCCACCCTGCCGATGAATTCGGGTCCGAACACCAGCGCGTCGGAATCCGCCTTGTTGACGCAGTAGGCGATCTCCTCGGCGGTGTAGCGGAAGTTGAGCGGGACGGCGATCGCGCCCGCCTTTAAGATACCGAAATAGATGGGCAGCCAGTCAAGGCAGTTCATCAAAAGGATCGCCACCTTGTCGCCCTTCTTGATGCCGCGCGTCAGCAGCAGGTTGGCAAAGCGGTTCGCCTTCACGTCAAATTCGCCCCAGGTCAGCTGCTTGCGGAACGCGCCGCTGCGGTTGGACTCGATCAGCGAGTATTCGCGCCAGGTGACATGAGGGACGTTTTTGACCTCGGGGTTGATTTCCACCAGCGCCACTTCCTCTTTGAAGTAGGTGGCGTTTCTGGTGAGAAGCTCGGTAATAGGCATATCGTTTTCTCCTTTTCACATATGACATCAATACGCCCCGCCGTGCGGGGCAGACAGAAACCTTATATACTATCGCACAAAGCGCGCCTTTTGTCAAGTATAACCAGAGAAGTGAATAAATATTTGTGGGATGTGCACAAGACAGCCGCCGATTTTTGGTGGATAATGCCACGCTTTAAAGCGCCTATGCTTTAAATCACTAAAGCCCGCGTGTCGCGGGAGCCGGTCCACGAGTGAAAGGGTTGTTTGGACGGTGACCACTAATGCCCGCGTTATAGCGCGGGCTATTAAACCTAACCTTTCTCACAAACCTTGCACGCGCGGATTGACCCCCGCGGCACGCGGGCGTCAGCAAATAGTCGAAGAATCCCCTATTGTG
>CACZWQ010000067.1 GCA_902784855.1 uncultured Ruminococcus sp.
AGGACCTGTCCGCGAAATACAAGATCAACCTCGACGGTCTGAACCTCAAAAAGGATCAGGAAAACAACAATGTCAAGATCATGCAAAAGCGCCTCTCCGATCTGGGATATCTCAAGCCGCAGGGAAATGACACCAACATCACGGGCTACTACGGCGATCTGACCGAAGCGGCGGTCAAGGCATTCCAAAAGGCACACGGCATAAAAGAGACAGGCGCTGCGGACAACGCCACACTGGTCGTGATGTTCCGCTCCGACGCGAAGCTTGCCCCCGCCGAAACGCCGACCGCTAACCCCTGACCCAACTAACTTATCAATGAAAAAGCGAGCGCCGAAGCGCTCGCTTTTCTGTTTACTCGTCAAAATTGGTATCGTCGCTGATGAACTCGGGCTTCGTCTCCTCGATCTCAACACCTGCATAGCGCGGCATACCCGTGCCGGCAGGGATGACCTTACCGATGAGCACGTTTTCCTTCAAGCCGACCAGCGGGTCGATCTTGCCCTTGATCGCCGCGTCGGTGAGCACTCTCGTCGTCTCCTGGAAGGACGCCGCCGACAGGAAGCTGTCGGTCGCGAGCGCTGCCTTGGTGATACCGAGCAGCAACTGGGTGAAGGACGCGGGCTTGAGGTCTGTCTCTCCCGCGGCGATGCGCTTCTCGATCTGCGCGTTTTCATAGAGCACGTCGTTCTTGTCGTACATCTGTCCCGACATAAAGGAGGTGCTGCCCGCGTCGTCGACCTTGACGCGGCGCATCATCTGACGGACGATGACCTCGATGTGCTTGTCGTTGATCTCAACACCCTGCAAACGGTAGGTGGACTGTACCTCGGAAATCAGGTAATTCATGACCGCCTCGGCGCCGAGGATATCCAGAATGTCGTGCGGATTCAGCGCACCGTCGGTGATCTTGTCGCCCTTCTTGATCGCCTGACCCTCGGCGACGCGCACGCGGAAGCCGAAGGGGATCAGATAGGTCTTTTCTTCGCTTGTCTCGGGATTATAGACGATGGCGTGACGGGCGCCCTTGATCTCCTCAAAGCGCACAACGCCGTCGATCTCGGTCATGATCGCAAGGCTCTTGGGCTTTCTCGCCTCAAACAGCTCCTCAACACGCGGCAGACCCTGTGTGATATCCTCGCCGCCTGCGACGCCGCCCGTATGGAAGGTACGCATGGTCAGCTGGGTACCGGGTTCACCGATGGACTGTGCGGCGATGATGCCGACCGCTTCGCCGACGGTGACGGGCTGACGGTTGGCGAGGTTCGCACCGTAGCACTTGCGGCAGGCGCCGTGCTTGGCGCGGCATTCGAGGACGGAGCGGATCTTGACGCTCTGTGCGCCCGAATTGCAGATGATGTCGGCTTCCCTGTCGCCCATCATCGTGTCCTTGGAAACGAGCACATTGCCGTTCTCGTCGCAGAAATCCTCCAGCAGGAAGCGTCCGATCAGGCGCTCATGCAGCGGCTCGATGACATTGTTCTCGCCCGCCTTGATGTCGAAGATCTCCAGACCCTCGGAGGTGCCGCAATCCTCCTCGCGGATGATGACCTCCTGCGAAACATCGACCAGACGGCGGGTCAGATAACCCGAGTCGGCGGTACGCAGCGCGGTATCGGCAAGACCCTTACGGGCGCCGCGCGAGGAAATGAAGTATTCCAAAATGTTCAGACCTTCACGGTAATTCGCACGGATCGGGATCTCGATCGTCTTACCGGAGGTGTTCGCGATCAGTCCGCGCATGCCCGCGAGCTGACGGATCTGGCTCATGCTGCCGCGCGCGCCGGAGTCCGCCATCATGTAGATCGGGTTGTAGCGGTCGAGGTTGCGCTGCAGCGCGTTGGTGACGTCGTCGGTCGCCTGGTTCCAGATGCGCAGGATCTCCTCGTAGCGCTCCTCGGCGCTGCGCAGACCCATCATATACTCGTCGCGGACCGCGTCGACCTCTTCCTCCGCCTTGGCGATGATCGCCTTTTTCTCGGGCGGGATGACCGCGTCACAGACAGCGACGGTCAGCGCGCCGATGGTGGAGTATTTATAGCCCTGCGCCTTGATGTCGTCCAGCAGGACGCTGGTGCGGGCGGTGCCGTGCTTCTTGATGGAAGCGTCTATGATCTTTTTGAGTCCCGACTTGCCGACGAGGAAGTCGACCTCAAACTTAAATTTATTTTCGGGGATGCTTCTGTCAACAAAGCCCAGATCCTGCGGGATCGGATTGTTGAAGATGATCTTGCCGATGGTGGTATCGACTAAAGCGGACTGCATGACGCCGTCGATCTCCATCTCGCGGCGCACCTTGATCTTGGAGTGCAGCTCGATAACGCCGGTCTGATATGCCATCATGACCTCGTCGACGTTGCGGAAGATCTTGCCCTCGCCGCGCTCGCCGTCCTTGTCGAGGGTGAGGTAGTAGGAGCCGAGGATCATATCCTGCGTCGGCACCGCGACGGGCTGACCGTCGGAGGGCTTGAGCAGGTTGCCCGCAGCCAGCATCAGGAAGCGCGCCTCCGCCTGTGCTTCGGCGGACAGCGGCACATGCACCGCCATCTGGTCGCCGTCGAAGTCGGCGTTGAACGCGGTACATACCAGCGGGTGAAGCTTGATGGCGCGGCCCTCGACGAGCACCGGCTCAAACGCCTGGATACCCAGTCTGTGCAGGGTTGGCGCACGGTTGAGCATGACGGGGTGACCCTTGATGACGACCTCCAGCGCGTCCCAGACGTTCTCCTTCGCGCGCTCGACCGCCTTTCTCGCGGACTTGATATTCTGCTCCGCCTTGGTCTCGACCAGACGCTTCATGACGAAGGGCTTGAACAGCTCCAGCGCCATCTCCTTGGGCAGACCGCACTGATACATTTTCAGCTCGGGGCCGACGACGATAACCGAACGGCCGGAGTAGTCGACGCGCTTGCCCAGCAGGTTCTGACGGAAACGTCCCTGCTTGCCCTTGAGCATGTCGGAGAGGGATTTCAGCGCACGGTTGTTGGGGCCCGTGACGGGTCTGCCGCGTCTGCCGTTGTCGATCAGGGCGTCGACGGATTCCTGCAGCATGCGCTTTTCGTTGCGGATGATGATCTCGGGCGCATTGAGCTCGAGCAGCTTTTTGAGTCGGTTGTTGCGGTTGATGACGCGGCGGTAGAGGTCGTTGAGGTCGCTTGTCGCAAAGCGTCCGCCGTCGAGCTGTACCATCGGGCGGATATCCGGCGGGATGACCGGGACCACGTCGAGGATCATCCACTCGGGGCGGTTGCCCGAGATGCGGAAGCTCTCGACCACGTCGAGGCGCTTGAGCAGGCGGATGCGCTTCTGACCCGAAGCAGCCTCCAGATCCTCGCGCAGCTGTGCCGACAGCACGTCGAGGTCGATCTCCTCCAGCAGCTGCTTGATGGCTTCGGCGCCCATGCCCGCCTGAAAGTCGTCCTCATACTTTTCGCGCATATCGCTGTATTCCGTCTCTGTCAGGCACTGGTACTTCGCCAGATCGCGGCAGTCGCCGGGATCGGTGACGATGTACTGGGAGAAATACAGCACGTTTTCCAGCATTTTGGGCGAGATATCCAGCATCAGCGCGATGCGGGACGGGATGCCCTTGAAATACCAGATGTGGGAGACGGGAGCTGCCAGCTCGATATGACCCATGCGCTCGCGTCTGACCTTGGAACGGGTGACCTCGACGCCGCAGCGGTCGCAGATCTTGCCCTTGAAGCGGATTCTTTTATATTTGCCGCAGTGGCACTCCCAGTCCTTGGTGGGTCCGAAGATGCGCTCGCAGAACAGACCCTCGCGCTCGGGCTTGAGTGTGCGGTAGTTGATGGTTTCGGGTTTTTTGACCTCGCCGTAGGACCATGCGCGGATCTGGTCGGGGGAAGCAAGACCGATTTTAATGGAATCAAAAACGTTGTTATCAATCATATTTTCAAACTTCCTCCTTATAATTCATCCGAGCCGAAGTCGTCGAAGAGATCGAAGTCGTTGTCATATTCCTCGTCGGCGAGCGAGTCGTCGTACATGTTTTCTTCCTCGCCGCCCTCGTCAAGGATATAGCCTTCCATCGAGGTCATCTCGCTCTCCTCGTCGAAGTCGGTCGCCGCCGCATCGGCAAGCTCCTCGTCCTCGTCGAACTTCTGCTTGATGTCGATCTCCTCGCCGTGCTGGTCGAGCACGCGGACGTCGAGCGACAGCGACTGCAGCTCCTTGATCAGCACGCGGAAGGACTCGGGGATGCCCGGGGTCGGGATGTTCTGACCCTTGACGATCGCCTCATACGTCTTGACACGGCCGACAACGTCGTCGGACTTGACGGTCAGGATCTCCTGCAGGGTGTAAGCGGCGCCGTAAGCCTCCAGCGCCCACACCTCCATTTCACCGAAGCGCTGTCCGCCGAACTGCGCCTTGCCGCCCAGCGGCTGCTGGGTAACGAGCGAGTAGGGACCGGTGCTTCTGGCGTGGATCTTCTCGTCTACTAAGTGATGCAGCTTTAAGTAGTACATGTAGCCGACGGTGACGGGGTTGTCGAAGGGCTCGCCCGTTCTGCCGTCGATCAGGGTGGTTTTGCCGTTTTCGTTGTAGCCCGCGTCGCGCAGCGCCTCGAAGATGTCGTCCTCGTGCGCGCCGTCAAAGACGGGGGTCATGATCTTCCAGCCGAGCGCCTTGGCGGCGTAGCCGAGATGGACCTCGAGCACCTGACCGATGTTCATACGGGAAGGTACGCCGAGGGGGTTGAGTACGATGTCGAGCGGGGTGCCGTCGGGCAGGAAGGGCATATCCTCCACGGGCAGGATACGGGACACAACGCCCTTGTTGCCGTGGCGGCCCGCCATCTTGTCGCCGACGCTGATCTTGCGCTTGAGCGCGAGGTAGACGCGCACGACCTTGTTGACGCCGGGCTGCAGCTCGTTGCGGCTGTCGGCACGAGTGAACACCTTGACGTCGACAACGGTGCCCTGCTCACCGTGGGGAACGCGCAGCGAGGTATCTCTGACCTCTCTTGCCTTCTCTCCGAAGATGGCGCGCAGCAGTCTCTCCTCGGCGGTCAGCTCGGTTTCGCCCTTGGGCGTCACCTTGCCGACGAGGATGTCGCCCGCCTTGACCTCGGAGCCGATCTGGATGATACCGTCCTCGTCAAGGTATTTGAGCATATCCTCGCCCACGTTGGGGATGTCGCGGGTGATCTCCTCGGGGCCGAGCTTGGTGTCTCGCGCCTCGGTGTCGTATTCTTCGATATGGATAGAGGTGTATACGTCGTCGCGCACGATCTTCTCGTTGAGCAAAACGGCGTCCTCGTAGTTATAGCCTTCCCATGTCATGAAGCCGATCAGGGCATTTTTGCCGAGCGCGATCTCGCCGTTGTCGGTCGCGGGACCGTCGGCGAGCACCTCGCCCTTTTTGACGCGCTGACCGCGGGAAACGATGGGCTTCTGGTTGAAGCAGGTGCCTTGGTTGGAGCGCAGGAACTTGATGACCTCATAGTCCTTGACGCTGCCGTTGTCGTACTGCACGCGGATGGTGCGCGCGTCGACGCTCATCACGACGCCGTCGTCCTCGGCGAGGATGCAGACGCCGGAGTCGGTGCCCGCCTTGTATTCCATACCGGTGCCGACGATGGGAGCCTGCGACTGCAGCAGCGGCACTGCCTGACGCTGCATGTTCGCGCCCATCAGCGCGCGGTTGGCGTCGTCGTTTTCAAGGAAGGGGATCATCGCGGTCGCGACCGAGACGACCATCTTCGGCGAAACGTCCATGTAGTCAAAACGGGAAGCGGGCAGCTCGACAAAGCCGTCGCGGTAACGTCCGACGACCTTGGAGTGAACGAATCTGCCGTTCTCGTCGAGCGGCTCGTTCGCCTGTGCGACGTAGTAGTTGTCCTCGAGGTCGGCGGTCATATAGACGACCTCGTCGGTGACGACGCCCGTCTCCTTGTTGATTTTGCGGAAGGGCGCCTCCACAAAGCCGTATTTGTTGATCTTCGCGAAGGACGCGAGGTAGGAGATCAAGCCGATGTTCGGACCTTCGGGGGTCTCGATCGGGCACATGCGTCCGTAGTGGGTATAGTGAACGTCGCGCACCTCGAATCCCGCGCGGTCACGGGACAAGCCGCCCGGACCGAGCGCCGACAGACGGCGCTTGTGGGTCAGCTCAGCCAAGGGGTTGGTCTGATCCATGAACTGGGACAGCGGCGAGGAGCCGAAGAACTCCTTGATCGCTGCGGTGACGGGACGGATGTTGATCAGGGAATTGGGAGACAGGGAGTCCATATCCTGCGACTGGGTAGTCATCCTCTCGCGGACGACGCGCTCCAGACGGGAGAAGCCGATGCGGAACTGGTTCTGCAGCAGCTCGCCCACGCAGCGGATACGTCTGTTGCCCAGGTTGTCGATGTCGTCGGTATTGCCGACGCCGTGCGCCACACAGTTGAGGTAGTTGATGGTGGCAAAGATGTCGTCGACGGTGATGTGGTTCGGGACCAGCTCGTCGGCGCGCTCGCGCAGCAGCTCCTTGAGCTCTTCCTCGTTCTGCGCAGTGTCGAGCACCTCGCAGAGCACCTCAAAGGCGACGTTCTCGCGGATGCCGCATTCCGCCTCCGCGTCGAAGTCGACATACTTGGAGATGTCGACCATGTTGTTGGAGATGATCTTGACGATCGAGTCGTCACTGCCTCTGACAAAGGCGATCTTGACGCCCGCGTTCTCGATCTCCAGCGCCTTTTCCTTGCTGATCTTCTCGTCCTTGAGCGCCATGACCTCGCCGGTGCGGGGATTGGCGATCGGCTCGGTGATGCGTCTGCCCTCCAGACGGTTGGCGATGCCGAGCTTTTTGTTGTATTTATACCTGCCGACGCGCGACATGTCGTAGCGGTTGGGGTCAAAGAACAGGTTGTTGATATGTGTCTGGGCGCTGTCCACGGTGGGCGGCTCGGAGGGACGCAGCTTCTTGTAGACCTCGATCAAGCCCTCCTCGATATTGTGCGCCTGATCCTTGTCGATGGTCGCCTTCATGCGCTCGTCGTCGCCGAAGTAGGCGAGGAGCTCCGCGTCGGTGCCCATACCGAGTGCGCGGATAAAGGAGGTGACGGGCAGCTTGCGGTTCTTGTCGATGCGGACATAGAACACGTCGTTGATGTCGGTCTCATATTCCAGCCATGCGCCGCGGTTCGGGATGACGGTGGTGGAATACAGCTCCTTACCGGTTTTGTCGTGATCCATTTTATAGTAAACGCCCGGGGAACGCACCAGCTGTGAAACAATGACGCGCTCTGCGCCGTTGATCACGAAGGTGCCGCTGGGAGTCATCAGCGGGAAGTCACCCATAAAGACGTTGCTTTCCTTGATCTCGCCCGTCGACTTGTTGAGCAGGCGCGCGGTGACGCGCAGTGCGGCGGAATAGGTGGCGTCGCGAACCTTGCATTCGATGACGCTGTAGTTGGGGTGGTCAACATCGAGCGTGTAGTCGATGAAGTCGAGCACGAGGTTGTCCTGATAGTCGGTGATGCCCGACACGTCCTTAAAGACCTCTTTCAGACCTTCCTCCAGGAACCAGCGGTAGGATTCCTTTTGTACCTCGATGAGGTTGGGCATATCGATGACTTCTTCGATCTTGCCAAAGCTCATTCTCTCGGTGTTGCCAAGCTTGACGGGTTTGACATTAACCATAGGCGTATCACTCCTTTTTTTCGTGCGCCGCAAACGGGCGGATGCCGCCGCGGCGGGGCGTCTTGCACAGCGCGGCAGGCGCGCCGAATTGAACTGTTTCAACAAATTGTATCTTGACAGGAAAAGGATTTTGTGATAATATCCCCTTGTTAAAGATATTTTTTTGCGATACTTTCCTGCGCTTTCGGCGCATACCCCCATTATGGTACATTATACTATTCTACGCCCCCGCAGGGCTTTTGTCAAGAGCTTTCTCTGAAATTTTAACAAATTTTTAATCGTTAGTGCTCCGAAGGAATTTTCCCGCTTCGGAGCGTTCTTTTTGCCAAAAAGAAACGCGCGGCGCCGTGGAGGCTTTTCCGCGCGATTCGGATGTTTGTTATTATGGTTAGGTAATATTCCCGCGTTCAAGCGCGGATTGAGTCAAGCGTCACGCGCGCCGTGGGCGCTTTTTCCGCGCTGCAAACGCTTGTATGAGCGGCAAATCTCTACACCCGCGTTCTAACGCGGGCATGACGGCTGCCGCCCATACAAACACCGCACGCGCGGATTGAGTCAAGCGTCACGCGCGCCGTGGGCGCGTTTTCCGCGCTGCAAACGCTTGTATGAGCGGCAAATCTCTACACCCGCGTTCTAACGCGGGCATGACGGCTACCGCCCATACAAACACCGCACGCGCGGATTGAGTCAAGCGTCACGCTTGGAAAGGTCAGTGATGAATTCCGCCAGATAGCTCTGCAAATGCGTCGCATCCAGAACGGTCACGGTGCCGTCGCCGTTCGTATCGGCGGCAACACGGTCAAATTCTCCCGCCGGTGTGTATTCCGCCAGCTCTCTCTGGATCAGTGTGACGTCCTCGATATCGACCGTGCCGTTGCGGTTCACATCGCCGATGCGCCCGGCGCCTGTCACCTTGACCGTACATCTGACCTCGACCGCTCCGCCCAGCGACTCGCAGACGATCACTGTCTCGCCTGCCGCCACGGCGTTCACGTTTCCGTATTCATCCACACGCGCTACACCCTCATTCTCACTGTACCAGCTCAGGGTCTTGTCGGAAGCGTTCGCGGGCAGGACCGTTGCGCCGATCTGCGCGGTGTCGCCCTCAGCAAGGCGCAGCGACCTGCTGTTCAGGGTGACGTTGCTCACATATACCGCCGTATCACTCGAATAACGCGATTCGGTTCCGACGGCTCTGCCGTTTCGGAAGATCGTAATCTTTTCCGAGCCCTCCGAGACCGTACCCGTGTAGGTGGCGCCCGCGGTCAGGGCGATCCTGTCCGCCCTGCCGGTCATCGTCTGCTCATCCTGCATGCTCTCCTGCTCGTCCGAACAGCTCATCACGCCGCTGCCCACCGCGTGGATGGTCAGCGCATAGTCGCCGTCCGGGAGCGTGATATATTTGATGCCGTTGCGCACCACAGCGCAACCCTTGAGGCAAAGGTTCGTCCGCTCGTCGGCGATGCGGATGATCTCGTTGCCGTTTTCGCTGACAGTCACATCGACCGGACAGGCGATCGTGAGATGCTTGAAGCTTTCAAAGATCGCTCGGTCTCCGTGGCAGCTCATAAACTCCCAATTGAGCTTTCTTGTCTGCCAGATGCGGCACAGCCTGCCGACGCTATTGTCCCGCGCGCTCATATCTATCCCGAAAAGGCTGCAAAGCTTCTTGGCTGTACTGGTGTTGTTCTCTTGCAGATACGTGATCATGCGCTCGGCAGTATTCTCCTGCAAGGCCGAAAATGCGGTAAAGGCGTTGCAAAAGCAGCGCGCGTTGCGGATGTTCTGCTCATTTTCAAAAGCGGAAGCAAACTGCTCGACTGTCTTTTTCAGCGCCTGTGCCGTCTTGGCGGTGACATAGGTGTTGATATACGCTTCGCTGACGTTGTCGGTATTAAAGAAAAAGTTTGCGTGGGCGACGCCGAAATCATATCCGATTTTCAGCTCCGCGACACAGGCGAGAAAGGCGCTGTCGCCGGGCATCACGGAAACCGAGGTCAAAAAGGAGCGCGCGCTCTCCGACAGGGTATCGGATAACACATTGTCCAAAAAGAAATCGGTGACCTGAAACCTGGTTTTTATCACTGTGGTAACCAATCGTTTGGCGATCCATAAGATCGACTTGTCCTCGTCGGTATAATCGTCGATCGCCTTGGTCAAACCGGAATCGACGCCTGCCGCGCTCCCCCGCAGCGCCTTCAGCACTTGCTTAAAATCGTCATCGACAGTTTGATAGCTCCTGACCATCGCCAGATAATTGGAAAAGCTGACGATGTTATTGATGACATCAACGCCGAGCTGGTAAAAGTCGACGCCCAGATTGGCAAAATCAATGGCAACGTTGGCGCATTTCAACAAATCGGAAAATTCGTCGAAGTACCGGCTCACCGCCGCCTTCACCTTCGTCTCACGCATGATCTCGGAAAGCGTGGGATTCGGTTTATTCACCGTCGCTTTGCTGAGAATGTAATTTTTCAGCAAGATCAGGTAATTGGCGCTCGTCTGCGGGCGCACCTGCTTGATCACCTCTATCACGCCGTCAGCCAGATCTTTCAAATAGAAATCCGCCCATCCTTTGAGCCCGTTCAGCTTGCTTTGAAAGAGGTTCGAAGAAACGAGGATATCTGTTACCGCTAAGTCATAGGGGTTATCGAACCAATTGCCGCGGATAAACCGCCAAGCCTTGATCGCACTCAACAACTCGTCGTTATCCGCCGAAATCATTTCGGAGTTATCAAGCTGATCCATACCATAACGGTAGATGCTGTTGCCGCCGGTGCCGCGGATGAACGCGAGGTGCTCCCTGATAAACTCGTCGATCACCTCGACAAAGCGGATACCGTGAGATTTTGCATAGCGCTGCGCCTCGGTGCCCTTAAATCCGTAGATCGTAAAATCGGAGGGCAGTCCGTCAAACACCTTCTCGCCGATTTTCTTCACCGATGCGGGCAGGTAAATCTCATGAAGTGAGGAGCAATCGCGGAAAGCGCCCTCGTCGATCTGATATAAGCTGTTCGGAATGACGATCTCACTGAGGTTTTGGCAAAAGGCAAAGGCATAGGAGCCGATCCGTCCCATGCTGTCGGGAAGCACGACTCGGTTGAATTTGCAGCTGCCGCACGCCCATGTGGAAACTGAGTAGGTCCCATCCGGCACCGTAAATTCCCCGTTTTGGGAAGCAGAGCTTTTGTAGTAGTACAAATGCTTGCCCGCATAAGCAGGCGCGCTGCTTTTCATTTCCCACGGCGTACCTTCAAAGGCATATCCGCCGACATATTCCACACTCTCCGCGATCGAAATACTTGTCAGGCTTTCACAGCCGTGAAAGGCGCGCTGACCGACGAGCGTGACGCCCTCGTCAACGACAACACTTTTGATTGATTTGCGGTAGTCCTTCCACGGTCCCTTGTAATATTTCAGGTCGCCGTAATCTTCCTCCATCTTTCCCTCTCCGTAGATGGTCAGCGTTGAACCGTTCAGCTTCCAGTTCACCTCTCCCGTTTTACCGGAAGCAGCACCGACCATTCCGGCCGGATCCGCCGCCGCGGCAGCAATGCTCTCGAGTCCCAGCGGGAACGCGGCGCAGAGCACACAAAACACCAGCAAAACAGCGATTGATCGTTTCCATCCGTTTCTCATCACGATTCCTCCTTTTTACACCTCGCCCTATAGGCATTTTACACTATTAACTTTAATATAAAAGAAGGTTTTTGTCAAGTGTCATCATGGAAAGCTTAGAAAAACGCCCCGCACATCGCCGACGGAACAAATATCAAACAGCCCGCCTGCACACCGGCAAGCGGGCTGTGATCATTTTCCGGAAAGATAGTCGTCGATCGCCTTGGCTGCGGTCTTTCCCTCGCCCATGGCGAGGATGACCGTCGCGGCGCCTGTCACCGCGTCGCCGCCGGCAAAGACGCCCTCGCGGCTGGTCCTGCCGTTTTCGTCGACGATGATGCCGCCCCAGCGCTGTGTGTCCAGTCCCTTGGTGGTGGACTTGATCAGCGGGTTGGGTGAGGTGCCGATCGCCATGATCACGCAGTCCGCGTCGAGGATGAATTCACTGCCGGGCACCTCCTCGGGACGGCGTCTGCCGCTCGCGTCCGGCTCGCCCAGCTCCATCTTCTCGCAGCGCACCGCCCTGACAAAGTCGTCCTCGTTGCCGAGGATCTCCACGGGGTTGGTGAGCATCATGAACTCCACGCCCTCTTCCTTGGCGTGATGCACCTCCTCGCGGCGGGCAGGCAGCTCCTCCTCGCTGCGGCGGTACAGGATGTAGACCTTTTCCGCGCCGATGCGCAGCGCGCTTCTCGCCGCGTCCATCGCCACGTTGCCGCCGCCCACGACTGCCACCTTTTTGGCGTGCATGATCGGGGTCAGGGCGTTATGCTTGTATGCCTTCATCAAATTGGTGCGGGTGAGGAACTCGTTGGCGGAATAGACGCCGCAGAGATTCTCGCCCGGGATATTCATAAACCGCGGCAGGCCTGCGCCCGAGCCGATGAACACCGCCTCAAAGCCGTATTCCTCCATCAGCTCGTCGATGGACAGCACCTTGCCGATGACCATGTTGGTCTCGATCTTCACGCCCAGCGCGATGAGGTTGTCGACCTCCTTTTTGACGATGTCCTTGGGCAGACGGAACTCGGGGATGCCGTAGACCAGCACGCCGCCCGCGAGGTGCAGCGCCTCAAAGACGGTGACGTCATAGCCTTTTTTCGCGAGGTCGCCCGCGCAGGTCAGTCCTGAAGGGCCCGAACCGATAACGGCTACCTTTCTGCCGTTTGACGCGGGACGCTTGATCTTCCGTTCGGGCTGCGCGTTGTGCCAATCGGCGACAAAGCGCTCCAGCCTGCCGATGCCGACAGGCTCGCCCTTGATGCCGCGCACGCAGACCTTCTCACACTGGCTCTCCTGCGGACAGACCCTGCCGCAGACAGCGGGCAGGCTGCTCGCGTCGGCGATGATATCGTAAGCGGCGGCCTCGTCTCCACAGCGCGCCGCCTCATTCTGCGCCATCTCGGCGCTGTAGCCCTGCGATACCTCGAGGAAGTTGTGCGCGCGCACCTTGGGGTCCTGCGAGGGCATGGGCGTTTTTTTCGGCGTCATGTTCGGCATCTCACTGCACCTCCTTGTTAAGCAGATTGCAGGTCGCTTCATAGGCGTGGCGCTCAAATTTGCGGTACATCGCTGTGCGCTTCATCGCCTCGTCAAAATCGACCTTGAAGCCGTCGAAATCGGGACCGTCGACACAGGCGAACTTCATCTCTCCCCCGACGGTCAGGCGGCAGCCGCCGCACATGCCGGTGCCGTCGATCATGATCGGGTTCATGGAGACCGTGGTGGGCACCTGATAGGGGCGGGTAGTCTCGACGACGAACTTCATCATCAGCAGCGGCCCGATGGCGATGACCATGTCATACTGCTCGCCGCCCTCGATCAGTTCCTTGAGCGGCGCGGTGACGACGCCCTTTTCGCCGCAGGAGCCGTCGTCGGTCATCAGGATGTATTTGTCGGAGCACGCGCGGAACTCGTCCTCCAGAATAACAAAATCGCGGTTGCGGAAGCCGACGATGCTGTGCACCTCACAGCCCATGTCGTGCAGCTTCTGGGCGATGGGCATGGCGATGGCGCAGCCGACGCCGCCGCCGATCACACAGACCTTTTTCAGCCCGTCCAGCTCGGTGGGCTTGCCCAGCGGTCCCGCAAAGTCCGCGAGCGAGTCGCCCTTCTCCAAGGTGTTCAGCTGACGGGTCGTCGCGCCGACGATCTGAAAGATGATGCATACGGTGCCGCGGGTGCGGTCGGTGCCCGAGATCGTCAGCGGGATGCGCTCGCCGTCCTTGGTGGCGCGCAGGATGACGAACTGACCCGGCTCCGCCTTTTTCGCGACGAGGGGCGCTTCGATCTGCATGAGGGTGATGTTGCGGCTCAGCGGCCGTTTTTCCACGATTTGATACATAGCGATTCTCCTTTTGGAGTGTAATGAAAAGTAAGTCATTGTTTATTTTACCATAATGCCCCATGGTTTTCAACTGTTTTTTGCGGGAAAATATTTTCCGTCGGGGCTTTACTACCGCGCGATAATTTGATACAATATAACCAAGAATGATCCACAATTACCTATTTTTTTAAAAGGACGTGATAGTATGGCAAATCTGAAAAGAAAAGTCGTGCTGGTGGGCACGGGCATGGTCGGCATGAGCTTTGCTTACGCGGCGCTCAACCAGAGCGTCTGCGACGAGCTGGTGCTGATCGACCTCAATGAGGTGCGCGCCAAGGGCGAGGCGATGGACCTCAACCACGGCTTGGCTTTCTCCAACTCCAGTATGCAGATCTACTTCGGCAACTACGCCGACTGTTCCGACGCAGACGTCGTCGTTATCTGCGCCGGCGTCGCGCAGAAGGAGGGCGAGACGCGCCTGCACCTGCTGCAGCGCAACTACAAGGTATTCGAAGCGATCGTGCCGCGCGTGGTCTCGTCGGGCTTCGAGGGCATTTTCCTCGTCGCCACCAATCCCGTCGACATCATGACCCGTATCACCTACGAGCTGAGCGGCTTCAACGCGGCAAAGGTCATCGGCACGGGCACCACGCTGGACACCGCGCGCCTGCGCTACCTGCTGGGCAACTACTTTGAGGTCGACCCGCGCCATATGCACGCCTATGTCATCGGCGAACACGGCGACAGCGAATTCGTGCCGTGGAGCCAGGCGATCATGGCGGTCAAGCCCGTCTATGACATGCTCGAAAAATATCCCGACCGCTACAACCACAACGATCTCGAGAAGATCGAATACGAGGTGCGCACCGCCGCCTATGACATCATCAAGGCGAAGGGCAGCACCTATTACGGCATCGGCATGGCGATCTGCCGCATCGTGCGCGCGATCTTCCACAATGAGAACAGCGTGTTCACCACCTCGGTAAGGCTGCGCGGCGAATACGGACTGCGCAAGGAGGTCTTTATCGGCAATCCCTGCATCATCAACAGCAACGGCGCCAACCGCGTCCTCGAGCTGCGCCTGAAGGACGACGAACTGGAGAAGTTCAAGAGCTCCTACGAGATCCTCGACGAGAGCTTCCACTCCATCTCGTTTTGACGCATGGCGGCAGCGTGACGCTGGCAGCGTCACGCTGCACCCGGGGCGCCTATTAATACGTTTACTGTAAGCTAAACCATCATCAACGGCGCGTCATAACGCGGGTTATTAATCGTTACCGCTCCCGCAAACCTTTCACGCGTGGACTGGGTCGAGCGTCACGCTCGCGGGGTCGTAACAGAGCAATTTCTTATAACGCAAAAAAGCACGGCGGTCTGCCGTGCTTTTGTTTGCTCTGTAACGAATCACGCGAAGTCGATCTCGCCCTCGTATTTGCTTTTGAAAATCTCGAACAGCTTGTCAAGCAGCTCCTCGTCCTCGATGCTGGCGTACTCCTCGGTTTCATCGTCGATGGCGTTGATTTTGAGAATGACCACCTCGTCGGCTTCCTCGTCGTTCTCGATCAGGACAATATACTCCTCGCCCTCATACTCCACGACGTCGAGGAATTCAAATTCAACTTCGTTGCCCTCTTCATCCTCCAGAGTGATCAGAGTGCCCTCGTTTTCCATTTCTTCCATGAATTCTTCGTTTGCCATAACAGTCTCCTTTCCGAAAGAACATGCTTTCTCGCTTTTGTTATTCTTACAGTATATCATAAAAGCCTGAAATGTCAATACTTTTCCGTATTTCCCGCCAAGCACTGTAAAATCAGATCTTCACGCGGAATTCCTTGCGACACTTGGGGCAGCGCACGCCGTGGTCTCCCTTTTGATTCCTGACGCGCAGCTGCGCCTTGCAGAACGGGCATTTCAGGTATTTATACTCCTTGCGCTCCTTGAACTTGCGGATTTGAAGCTGCACCCAATCCCGGACGGGATGGTATATCTTCTGAAAGCGGCGGTTTTCCAGCGCGCGCATGTTGATATTGCGCGACAGGCTGCGCACCACGGCAAGCGCGACCAAGCCGGACTCGGTCGCCCAGAGCACCAGACTCGGCACCCACGGGCGCACGAACAGATTGACCAGCCACAGAATGCCCGCCACGATCAGAATACATCCGTTGAGCGAATCCATGCCGTAGCGTCCCTGCATGAACATCCGTATCCTCTGCCAAAAGCTCACGCGATCACCTCCCTCATCTCACATAATCCGCGCAAAAATAGAGATACTGCATATCCGCCGCCACCGCGGAATGGGCGGTTTTGACGACGATGATCTTGCCGGACTCGTTGCTGAGCCGCGCCGCGCGGTCGGCGACGTCGAAATCGCCGTCTCCGAGGTCGAACCGCTCGCAGAATTCCTCCATGGTCATCACGACAGCGTTGTAGCCCTCGAACAGCGGCAATTGTTCCCAATCTATCAAATAATATTCCTGACGGAGCAGGGTGATGCCGATATCGGCGTTTTTCAGCCCGCCGATGAAGTAGGGCGCGTCGCCGAGGAACATGCCCGTCTTAAACGCACCGACGGAAACGGTCAGATCGGAATTGACCGCCACAGCCGCCTCTCCCGTGTCGCCGTTGATGCCGCTGTTGATGTCGGCGCTGATGATATAGGCGGAGCAGGCGTTGATCAGCTCGATCGCCTCGCGCATTTCGCCGCGCACCTCGCCCTTGAAGCCCGTTCCCAACAGGCAGTCGACCACGATGTCAAAGCCCGTGAACGGCGCCGGCACGCGCAGGTTTCCCTCCTCGGCACCCTTGTCCATGGCGGTGCGGTAATAGAACAGCCCGTCCTTGGAGAATTTTTCGTTGACGCGGAAGATCGTGGGCGTGATGCCGTTGTCCAGCAGGATGCAGGCGAGCGCATAGCCGTCGCCGCCGTTGTTGCCTGAGCCGCAGACGATCGCCACCTTTCCCGTAAAGCGCACCGCCTGAAAAATGCCCAGCGCCGCGCGGTACATCAGCTCGGCGGAGGTCACGGCGGTCGCGATGGTATGGGCGTCGCTTTCGCGCATGTTTTGTACGGTCACTACCGGCGGTAACGTCATGGTGCGCTCCTTTCGCGGTCAGCCGCCTCATACGCCGTGCGGGCGGCGTCAGCGTCCTTGTTGCAGGTCAGCAGGATGAGGTCGGCACTTGTGAATAATTCATTGAATAAGCCCAGCAGGCGCGTCATGCTCTCGGGCGTCTTGGGCAGCAGCGTCGCTTCGAGCAGCTGCTTGAACACGGGACCCGGGCTGATTTTTTCGGCGCGGTTCGTCTCGCCCCGCTGCAGCACATAGATCGCCCTGATCGGCGCGATGCGGTTGCAACCGATATCGCTCTTGCCCATCCAAGGGGTGCCGCAGACGTAAAACCTGCCGCCGATCTTGCGGATGATGGGCTTGTCGTCGTTGATCATCACGACGCGGTCGCCGAACACCTTCCGCCAGTTGGCGGTATGGGTGGATTTGCCCGTTCCGCTGCGCGCGGTGAACAGGTAACCCTCGCCGTCCAGCTCCAGCGCGGAGGAATGGAAGAAAAAGCCGTCGTATTGATCGAGGATGGTTTTGCAGATGTGCGTGTAAAGATACGGCCCCTCGTTGAGATCGGGACGTTTGGGATAATCCGTCTTGGCGCAGAACGCCGCGAATTCCTCCTCGTCGATCTTCACCGTAAAATCCGCCGTTTCGCTGTCCGTCAGGTAGGGCGCAAGACGGTCGATGGTCTCTCGGTATTTCGGCTCCATGCGGATATTCAGCTCCGCGATCCTGTAAATCGGCATAATTCCCTCCGCTTTGTGAATTCCTCTCTATTATACACGCTTGCGCCTTTCGGGTCAAGAGAAAAAGAGCCGGTTCAGCGTGAACCGGCTCCGAACGGGTCACACAGCCCGGCTGTCTGTGATCCGCTATTGAACGATTATTTTTTGCTCTTTTCCTGCTTTGTCGCAGCGCTGCGGAACACATACTCGTCCTTGCCGGGGAATATCGCGTTCAGGATGATGCCGACGATGGAAGCCACTGCCAGCGGCGAGAGCGTGATGGTCGCGCTTCCGATCGGGAAGCTGACCGTGTCGGCGCCCAGGCCGAGTGCGCAGACGAGGATGACCGCCGCGATGATCAGGTTGCGGCTCTTGGTAAAGTCGACCTTGTTTTCCACCAGATTGCGCACGCCGACCGCAGAGATCATGCCGTACAGCACCAGCGAAATGCCGCCGATAATGCAGCTGGGGATGGTGCCGATACGCGCGGCGACGACCGGGAAGAACGAGGCGCCCGCCGCGATCCATGCGGCGATGCGGATGACCTTCGGGTCATACACCTTGCTGAGCGCCAGCACACCGGTGTTCTCGCCGTAGGTGGTGTTCGCGGGTCCTCCGAAGAGCGAGGCGAGGGTGGTGGCAAGGCCGTCGCCAATCAGGGTGCGGTGGAGTCCGGGATCCTTGATGTAGTTGATGCCGACCGTCGAGCTGATGGCGGAGATGTCGCCGATGTGCTCCATCATGGTCGCCAGCGAGATAGGCATGATCGCGATGATCGCGGAGAGGATGACTGTGCCGTTCGACCAGTCAATGCCGCCGAAGACGGTCCTGTCCCAGTGAACGGGGAAGTTCAGCAGGCAGTTTTCGCCGAAGAACTGACCCTGTCCGATGCTGCCGATCACCGCGCGCAGCTCCGTAAAGTCGAAGATGGGCAGATATTTGACGACGTTGCCGGCGTCATCGAGCACCGCGCCGCCCGAGAACATCCACGGGACGTTCTGGATCAGCGACGGATTCGCCTCGGCGATATAGTACAGTCCCAAGCCGACGGCGTAGGCGATCACCAAGCCGAGGATGATGGGGATGATTTTCAGCATGCCCTTGCCCCAGATGTTGAATACGATGATCACGCTCAGCGCGACCAGCGCCAGAAACCAGTTGGTGGAGCAGTTGCTCACCGCCGACGGCGCGAGTCCCAAGCCGATGGCGATAATGATGGGGCCGGTGACGACGGGCGGGAAAAAGCGCATGACGCGCTCAACGCCGATCGCCTTGATGATCGCTGCCAGCACCAGATAGACCAGTCCCGCGCAGGCGACGCCCAGGCAGGCGTAGGGCAGCATTTTGGCAGGGTCGGTTCCTTCGGGCGCCATCGCCTTTACTGCGGCGTAGCCGCCGAGGAACGCAAAGGACGAGCCGAGAAAGGCGGGAACCTTGAATTTGGTGAGCACGTGGAACAGGATGGTGCCCAGACCCGCCATCAGCAGGGTGGTGGAGACGTCGAGTCCCGTGATGATTGGCACCAGGATGGTCGCGCCGAACATGGCGAACATATGCTGGATGCCCAGCACGAGCATGCGCGGCTTGCCGAGCGTCCGCGCGTCATAGATGCCGCCTTCGATGGGCTGCTTCTTTGTTTTCTTCTTCATATTCTACCCCTCTCCTTCTTCTGCGGCGCAAAAAACCGCCGCGTTATCTTCTCGCTTCAAAAAAGGCTGTCAAGCCTAAGCGTGACAGCCTTGATTTGTGCGAAAGAAATTACTCGTTGATCGCGATAACAGCACCCGAACCGACGGTTCTGCCGCCTTCACGGATAGCGAAACGCAGACCGACTTCGATCGCGATGGGGGTGATCAGCTCAACGTCCATCTCTACGTTATCGCCGGGCATGCACATCTCAACGCCCTCGGGCAGGGAGATGGTGCCGGTTACGTCAGTGGTTCTGAAATAGAACTGGGGACGATAGTTGTTG
>CACZWQ010000068.1 GCA_902784855.1 uncultured Ruminococcus sp.
AGGAGGTCGAGACGGGCAGGGTCGTCCGCCTGACCGAGCTCTTCGGTCAAAACGCCTCGGACAGCACGGTCACCTTTTGCAAGGACGGCACCTTTACGGACGGCCTGCGCGGCTCGGACGGCGATTACCGCGCGCAGGGCGGAGAGGTGAAGGCGACCTGCCGCCCCGATGAAGCGATGCCGATCGACGTGACCGAATGGAACGCAGACGGCGCGCCCGAGACCTTCTGCGTGACCTACGATCTCGCGGGCAAGGGCTACCGTGTCTTTTTTCAACGAACAACGAATGCGGAGTAAAAGCAGATGGCGAAAAAGAAGAAACAACATAAAACAAAGAATCAAAAAAAGCGCTTTCCCGTCAGGCGCGTCGTGATCGGCGCGGCTGCCGCCGTGCTGCTGGTCGCAGCGGTGGTGTTTCTCGTCCTGATGACCCGCGCGGAGCAAGCGAAATACGCGCTGAACGGCACCGACTGGGTCGCGCAGTCCGCGAAGAACGCGAGCGGCGACGAGGTGGATGTGCGCGAGGTGTATCAGGTGCGGTACGCGCAGTACCGGGGCACCCTGAGCTTCGACGATGCGCATCACTTTTCGCTCTGGCTGCAGCCGGGCGACGCTTCGGACGGCACGCACACGGGCACCTATGAGATCGCGGGCGACAAGGCGGTCGCGACCTTTGACTCGGGCGACGTCGCCGCGTTTCCCTTGGTCGTCCGTGACGGACAGGTCATGCAGATCGAGGTCGCCTATGACGACTATGTCGTGACCTTCGTGCAGGCGCAAGCGTGACAGTGGATCATTTCAAAAACAAAAAGCTTCCCGAAGTACAGCGCTTCGGGAAGCTTTTGTTTTGCTTTATTTGATTGATCGGGGGCTTGCTCCGTTCATCAGGAGGTGAGGTTGCGCTTGCCCTTGAACACGACCGCCAGCATGCCGGGTCCGACGTGCGAGCCGATGACGGGGCCGATGGGGCAGATCTGGACTTCCTTGAACATGCCCTTGATCGCCTTTCTCAGCTCCTTGGCGCCCTCGGGATTGTCGGCGTGGGCGACGAAGGCGATGCTCTTCTTGGGATTGACCGCGTCGCGCTTCACGTGCTTTTCAAGGGTGGGGATGACGTTGCTCTTGCCTCTGATCTTGCCGACGTTGACGAGCTTGCCCGTCTCGTCGCAGCTGATCAGGGGCTTGATCTGCAGCGCCTTGCCGAATGCCGCCGCAGCAGCGGAGATCCTGCCGCCGCGCTTGAGCTGCTCGAGATCGTCGACGACGAACCAGTGGGCGATCTCGTCGCGCGTGTCGACGATGAACTGCTCGAGCTCCTCGATGGTCGCGCCCTCCCTGTACTTCTTTCCCGCGAGATAGACCAGCAGACCCAGTCCCGCCGAGTCACAGCGCGAATCGATCACGACGATCTTGCGGTTGGGATATTCCTCCTCCAGCTCCCGCACCGCGATCATGCAGGTGTCGTAGGTGCCGCTCAGACCCGTGGAAATGCCCGTGTAGAGCACATCCTTGCCCGCCTTGAGATAGGGCTCGAAAAAGCTTTTGAAGCTCATGTAGTTGATCTGGGTGGTCTTGGGAACAGCGCCGCCGCGAAGCGCGCCGTAGAATTCCTCGAGGGACATCATGCGGCAGTCGGGATAGTGCTGGTAGTATTTATCTTCAATCTGAAATTCCATGGGGAGGACCTTGACGCCGGCTTCCGTTACCTGCTTTTCCGTCATGTCACAGGAAGCGTCGGTCATAAAAACATATTTCACAGCAATCACTCCATTTATATTGTTTTCCTTATTTTAGCAAAAATGCAGTCAAAAGTCAACGCATATCCGGCGATTCGTTTTCATACAATCGAGTGGAGGTGTTTAAAATGGAGTGTCGATTGAGCGAGCTCAGGCGAAAGGAGGTCATCAGCGTCGCGGACGGCGTGCGGCTCGGCATGGTGGACGACGTGATCGTGGATACAAAAACCGCGTGCGTTGTAGCTTTTGTAATATTTAACCGATTTTCGTTCTTCGGATGGCTGAAAAATCAGGAGGATTATATTATTCCGTGGGAGAAAATAGAGTTGATCGGCGAGGACGCCGTCATCGTGTCCTGCAAGCTGCCGAAGCCGCAAAAAAGCCAGAAAAAACGGCTGTTTTTCAGAAAAAATTAAAAAAATTTAACTTTTTTGAATTTCGGCATAATACATGAATAATAATGGATAATTTTGTATAGAACCGACAAATTATAATTGCATAAAGTAATTATAACGAAATTATTAAAAATTTTTAACAGTGATTACAACCCCTTTGACAGGGAGGGGGGGTTGCATTTTTTTGAAAAGTATGTTTTAATACACTTGAAATTGTGTGTTTGATAAAATTTTACGACTAAAGACGTCACTTGACATCGTCCCGCGTGCAAAGCGTTTCTATTATATTGCGCGCAGGTTGTCAGGCTTCATCAAAGGGAGGACAAATTTTTGAGAGCTACAACCGAAACACAAACCCAGAGACACGGAAGACATTACGCGGCGAACGCGGAGATCGCCCCTTCCGAAACAAGAAAATCCGTAAACAGAAGATACGCGGCTGCCAGAAACAGTCGCAGAGCCTTTAAGATCGTGACCGCCGCCTGCGTTGTGTCCCTTGCGGCTGCAGTCTTTGCGATCCCCGTCTCGACGACCTTCACCTCCGGTGTGGAGACCCGCACAGAGGAAAACGTGAATGCGCCCGAGACCTTCGGCTCGAATAACGAGGCGGCATTCGAGGATATGAATGCCAACGAGATCGTGACCGACACCGACGCCGCGACCGTTCCCGCCGCCGAGATGGCTGCCGCCAAAAAGACGGCAGTAAAAACCACCGCGAAGGCGACCGCCAAGACGACCGCGAAGGCGACCGCCAAGACGACCGCCAAGGCGACTGCAACAAGCAAGGTAGGCGCAGCGAGCACCGCGACCGTCAAAAAGACCGCGTCCGCGACTTCCGAGACCGCTGCGAAGACGACTTCGTCCGCTGCTTCCAAGACGACCAAGGCTTCCGCGCAGTCCAAGTCTGCGGAATCGACCGGCACCGGCAGCACCTCGTCCAAGACGACGTCCGTTTCAAACGAGACGACCTCCAAGGCGAGCACAGCGACCTCCAAGGCGAGCACGGCGACTTCCAAGACCACCGTCACCGCAACCACCTCTAAGACCCAGCAGTCCTCGAAGGCAACGTCGACCGCGACGAGCAAGACAAACACCTACGTCTATGACGAGGACGATTATGTTGCACCCAAGACGAGCACTTCTTACGGCTCGGGCAGCCCGCTGATCTCGATCTCCAATGTCGATTACAGCTATTCGCCCAAGCACATCAGCCTTTCCGCCTATGACCGCGACATCATCGAGCGTCTGGTCTACGGCGAGGTCGGCGAGACGAGCTACCTCAACTGCTGCATCGTTGCGCAGGCGATCCGCGACGCGATGAACATCGAGAACACCAGCTCCGTCGACGACATCATCTATTCCTACGGCTACTACGGCTCGCTCAACTTCACGCCCAACAGCGACACCAAGAACGCGGTTTCCTTCATCTTCGATCAGGACGGCATGGCGCTGCAGCACCGCGTCATCTGCTTCTACATCGGCACCAGCGCATGGCATGAGACGCAGAACTTCCTGTACGAATCCCCCGAGGGCATTCGCTTCTTTGACCTGATCTATTGATCGGATCCGACACGCATTTTCATTCCCCGAACCGGCTTTCGGTTCGGGGATTTTTATTTTGCGCAAGCGCGTTTATTCTGAGAAAAACGCTTGACAAACGGTACTCCCCGTTGTATAATATTCTGGTGAATTTCACACGCTGATGTTGTCGGCAAGGTGACGGAAGCCCGCTTTTGCGGCGGCGCTCCGTTTTTCGGCCGATAAAAACCAAACACAGCGGAGGTTTTAACCTAAGGAGGAAATAATCATGGCAGTAGTTTCTATGAAACAGCTCCTGGAGGCCGGCGTACACTTCGGCCACCAGACCAGAAGATGGAACCCCAAGATGGCGGAATACATCTTCACCGAAAGAAACGGTATCTACATCATCGACCTGCAGAAGAGCGTCAAGAAGCTCGAGGAGGCCTACAGCTTCGTCCGCGAGCTTTCCGCAGAGGGCAAGAACATCCTCTTCGTCGGCACCAAGAAGCAGGCGCAGGAGTCCGTGAAGGAAGAGGCGGAGCGCGCAGGCGCTTACTATGTCAACGCCAGATGGCTGGGCGGCATGCTCACCAACTTTGCGACCATCCGCAGAAGAATCGCCCGCTTAAAGCAGCTGCGCACCATGCAGGAGGACGGCACCTTTGATCTGCTTCCCAAGAAGGAAGTCATCAAGCTCAACCTCGAGATCGAGAAGCTCGAGAAGTTCATGGGCGGTATCAAGGACATGACCGAGATGCCCGGCGCACTCTTCATCGTCGACCCCAGAAAAGAGAGAATCGCGGTTTCCGAGGCGAAGAAGCTCAACATCCCGATCGTCGCGATCGTCGATACCAACTGCGACCCCGATGAAATCGACTATGTCATCCCCGGCAACGACGACGCGATCCGCGCGGTCAAGCTCATCGCGAGCACCATGGCGAACGCTGTGATCGAGGGCAAAGAGGGTCAGATGGGCGCTGCTGCGGCAGAGCAGCCCGCGGAAGAGGCAGCCGAAGAGGCATAAGCTTCCCATAGATCAAATTCTACAATCGAAAGGATGTTATCATAATGGCAGCATTTACAGCTCAGGATGTAAAGGCACTCAGAGAAAAAACCGGCTGCGGCATGATGGACTGCAAGAAGGCACTCACTCAGGCTGACGGCGATATGGACAAGGCGATCGACTTTTTGAGAGAGCAGGGCCTTGCCAAGCAGGCGAAAAAGGCGAGCAGAATTGCCGCTGAGGGCGTTGCGTACGCCGTTACCTCCGACGACAACGCAATCGGCGTTGTGATCGAGGTCAACGCGGAGACCGACTTCGTCGCGAAGAACGACTCCTTCATGGATTTTGTCAAGACCTGTGCCGCCACCGTTATGGCGCAGAATCCCGCCGACGTCGAGGCGCTTCTCGCGCTGAAGGCAGAGGGCAGCGAGCAGACCGTTGCGGAAATGCTTCAGGAGAAGGTCCTCACCATCGGCGAAAACATTCAGATCCGCCGTTTTGAGCGCATGGAAGGCGCCTGCGTCGCTTATGTACACGCGGGCGGCAAGATCGGCGTTCTCGTCAACTTTGACACCGACCTCGCCGGCAAGCCCGAATTCGTGGCATACGGCAAGGACGTCGCCATGCAGATCGCCGCGCTCAACACCCAGTACCTCACCAAGGACGACGTTCCCGCCGAGGTTGTCGAGCACGAGAAGGAAGTCATGCGTCAGCAGGTCATCAACGAGGGCAAGCCCGCCGCGATCGCCGACAAGATCGTCATGGGCAAGATCAACAAGTTCTATAAGGAGAACTGCCTCGTCGATCAGGAGTTTGTCAAGGACAGCAAGCTCACGGTTTCCCAGTATACCAAGAACACCGCCAAGGCGCTCGGCGGCAGCATCGAGATCAAGAAGTTCGTTCGCTTTGAAAAGGGCGAGGGCATCGAGAAGAGACAGGACGACTTCGCAGCAGAAGTTGCGTCCATGGTACAGTAACTCAACCTTCGGACAAGTACCTTATTATTAGGCTATAAACCCCTGTATTTATCGGGTTTTTTCTGATTTCAAATTTACGCATCTGCTTAAAAAGGTTGTTACAAATTGGTTCAATTTGATATATCTTTTTACGCAAGTTTGCGTAAAGTTGCACACGAAATTGCGTAAAACACTATTTCTATAATCTTCGGCGAATTTTACGCAAATTTCAAAATACGAGTGTAAAATGATTATCAAAATGATGAGCCTCCGTGAAAGCGGAGGCTCTGATTTTTTTCTCTTGATTATTCTCTTGATTATATCTCTTGAATCGCCTTGATGAAATCCTCTGGGGTTTTACCTTCTCTGAGTTTTGCTTCCAGCGCATCGTTGAAAGCGGCCAGCTCTTCTTTGGAGAAGGATGCGGCTGCGTATTCAAATCTCCCGATCTCCTTGGGATCGTATGTCAGGCTCAGCTTGTCGCACATGGCGATGAGGGTTTCCTTTTTCGGGTTTTCAATGAAACGTCCCAAAATCTTTGTGACGGTGCTTTGGGAGGAGCCGATCAGCTCCGCGAGGTCTTTGCGGGTGAGCTGTCTCTCGTTTATGGTATCGGTGATTCTGGTTCTGATGTCTTTCTGCATCACTCAACAATCCTTCCTGTTCTTGGAATAATAATAGTATATCAGTTTTTAGATATTTTTTCAAGCTGTTGCTCATAACACCGTGTTCAACCTTCCGTCTCTTTTGCTGACGCTCCTGTTGGCATTCTCGTTTGCGTTGTGCTTTGCGGGCAAGCCGGATTGGAATGAATTGGCGGCTACTTTATGAGGTGAAATCAAGATGTGCAGAATAAACGGACTGAAAAAAGCTCTATGAAAGAGAATTGACAATGCAATCAAAGTATTATGCCGTGTTAGACGGTCTTCTCCGTAACTTTCGTGAAGCGGAAGCGGCGGAGGGGTTAAACATCACCACGGCGGATTTTCAGAGAATCAGGCAAAATATAAATTATCTGAGATTTACAGCTATATTGAATTCACGCTGTTATCGCCCGATGCTGCTTTGAATTTATTCCGTTCTATTGTCAACGGCATTCATTCACTTGATTATTCTTCTGTGTGCAGCGCTACTACGATCAATTTATCCACCGAAACAAAGAGAATTGATGAAAGAAATGTCATCCTAAATTTTTATTCAGATGAAAGAAAGCAATACGTTGATATTGAGCTTCCTCAAGATACATACAACTTTTTGCAAACCTATTTACCCGACAAGCGCTATTCAATTGTGACGGAATTGGAAAAGCATACAGCTGTGCAAAATATAGCCCAAGGCACAGCTCGATTGGATGCGCCTGTCGATACCCCGAAATTACCAAAGGAAAAGACAAAGCTGTCAATTGATGAATTCAAAGAAAAAGTTGAAAAGCTGAAAATTATGTATGAAGCCGGAATGCTGACAGATGTTGAGTTTGCAAATGCAAAAACAGAATTATTGTCAAGTATTTGATTCGGCTGCTATAGGAAATTTCCGGTGAACCGTTCTTGTTTTGCTACAATAGCTGACCGTTATAATTCAAAAGAGTCGCAGCCCCGATTTTCGAGGCTGCGTTTTTGATTAGTCTCCCGTGTGCAGTGCTTCTGCGATTAACTTTATATATTACGATGGTGGAAAAGGTAGACGTCAACTATGACAGCTTCCGCTTCAGCGACATCGACCGCAGCCGCTTTGTCAACAATATCGGCGGCAGGGCAGAGGACAAGCTCAAAACCGAGCCTGAGTCGTGCCGTCACGAATCAACAGAATACACATCTTCCTCGCCTCGCACCAGAGGCCCGAGAGGGATTTGACCGCCGGGGGTACAAATTTGACCCCCATATTCTATACCGCGAATCTCCGCATTTTCTCGCGGAGGTTTGTGGACAAGGTTGCATTTTTCTGGTATCATAATAGCAGATATATTTATGAGGCGCATAATATGATAGGTGATATTGTAACGGTTACTGTTGATCGACCAATTGGCAGTTATCATCCGGAACATAAGGATATATACTACCCGATAAACTACGGTTATATCGAAGGAGTTATGGCTCCCGATGGCGAGTGGCAAGACGCATAT
>CACZWQ010000069.1 GCA_902784855.1 uncultured Ruminococcus sp.
TCGCGCCGTCCTTCGCGGTGAACGAGATATCGTTCACAACAGTTTTATCACCGTACTTCTTGGTGTAGTTTTGTACGCAAATCAGACAGATCATCTCCTATATCATATAATAAAAGCCTTCATACTTTCAGACGTTTGCCGATTAATGCGGGTTCCAGCCCTCGTATCCGTCAGAGCTGCCGCCGGGGTTATGCGGGTTCCAGCCTTCGTATTCATCATCCAAGCCGGACGTCATGATCACATCCCCGGTCTGAAAGCGGATGATCTCCAGCTCCGTACGCTCGTATTTTTCTTTCAGCATCTCGCGCCCCCTTAACAGCCGAAGTAGATATTCGCCGCCATATTGTACCAATAGGTAGCACAGACAAGCTGCAAGGTGTTATAGGGAACATTATCCGCGTTCAGACATTCTCTTACATAATCAAGCACGCAATAGTGATAGCTGCTTTCTCCGATCGTCAGCGTATAAGGCGTATCAAGATCGGCAGCGGCTATATCCGAATACTCAAAGCAGATCATGCCGTCTTTCGTCTTATATTCAACTTTTTCGCCGTTGAAAGTGATGTTGTCCTTGACCGCATCAAACTTCTCCTGATCGGTGATCGTGTAATAGTGGCGCAGGGAGGTCATAGAGAGATAGACGATCGTCGAGCCGGCGTAGGAAATGCCGTAATCCTCCAGTCCTGCCTCCATATCGCTCGGCGCAGTAGTGATCATCTGCGCGTCTACATCCTCCATACTATAATCCACACCCTTATTTGCCAGATTTCGGATGTTGCGGTTGAACTGTATCTGCGCTTTTGCGCCGTAGTCGAGCATGGTTTGGACAAGCGCGGAGAGCTTTGCGTAATCTAACTCAGTGTGGTTTTCCAAATACGCTGTCTTAAAGCCGTCGGTCAGGATCCTGTCGCCGTACTGTTTAGCGGAATAGGAATCGGTCGCGATCGTCTCGTTGCCGATCGACAGCGTCGCGGTGATGCTATAGGTCATTTCCGCAACGGCGACCGGACAGCTCGCCTTGTAGCCGCAAGAGCGTTTGTCATTCTCCGTCAAGGTGACGGAAAGCGTTTTGTCGGCGCCGTTGACTGTCCAGACAAAATCGACCGTCGCGCCGTCCGTGATCTCCTGATCGGTCAGGTTCAGATAGAAGTTCACGCCGATGTCGCCGTTCAGGCTGAGAGAATGGCCGGAAAAATACGGCTTTCTTACAGGTTCAAAGACCGCCGTGTAGGTCGTGCGTTTTGTCACTGCGGGGAGCTCGCCGGGAGCGTAAGTCGACTCGCCGTCGTTCCAGCCGACGAACGAATAGGTATAATACGTATCCTCCGCCTTTATGGGAGCATCATGAGAGGGAACCGTACCCAGCTCGACGTCCTGTGTATCGATCACGCTGTCGTCCTCGTTCTGCCATGTGATGACGCGGGTAGTCGAAGGCACGAATTCGGCGGTGACCAGGACGGGATCAACGGGCATGGCGAATGTGCGGGTATTCCCTTCACCCGAAAGCGTGATCTGCTGAAGCGCGGCAGCTTTCATCTCGAACTCGCTCATCTGGATACTGCTTCCGCCTTTATTCGATGTGATCTCGATCTTGTAATACTGATAAGCCGCTGCGGGCGTATCAAGCGGATAATCAAATGTTGTGTATTTGACGTCCTTTGTAACGCTGTCGTTTTCGACCGCTTTGACCACCTGCCACTGTGCGGAGTCGCGGGTCGCTTCACTGTCGCTTGCGAAATTCGCACCGTAGATCGTATAGTCCTTCCAGTTACGTCCTTTGTATGACGTGTTGTCGTTGCCGGTCGTCAGGCTGTAGCCGGTCATGAAGACCGGAGCGTCCGCCTTCATAATGATATGACGCGGTTCCGTGATGCCGATACACCACTTCGTGGAGGTTGTGCCGTCGAGCAGCTTGGCGTATCCCTGGTCGCCTTCGCCGTCACCGCTGAGCGCCGTCAGCTGCACTTTTTCAGCGTCGCCGTCGGCATCTGCGCAGGCTGCGCTGATACTGCCCAGCTGATGATCTTCTTCGGGCGAGATATTCAGGGTGATCTCGTCGTCCTCAAGCGCCTTGTCGACGTTCGCCGTTACCGTGCCGTTTCCGGTCGTATGGATCGTGACGGGGCTGGGATCTATCTGTTCGAACACGACATCCACCGAAACGTCGCAGTCAGGCATGATAAACGCTTCTCCGTCGTCGATGATTTCCAATGTTTTGCTGCTCTTGGCAGGTCTGATGTTGACAGATTTCACATAGTAGTTTTTATTGGGCGTTGCTGTTATCTCAACAAGCTCGCCGGGATCCGCGATATAAGCGCTGATTTCTACGGTACCGTGAACGGAAGTGTCGTTGGTATTGTTAATAACGCACCAGCGCACCTGATCCCGTACCGTATCGGAGTATGTCACGCCCATGAAGTAAACGGAAGCAGTTGAAACCATGTATACGCCGTCAATGGTTTTTTCGATGCTCGCCCTTACTTCCGGTTTAACATTATAATCGCTAAATGTCGCGGTAGCTTCCGTGCGATCCTCCGACCATGACCATGTCGGGCCGGTGAATTTGTAATTGTTGGCGGGCACCAGCGGTACGTTGCCAATGCCTTTCTTATCATTATCGGACAAGACGCCCGGTTTGTACACATGAAGTGTGACGGCGTTCTTCAGCTGCTTGCCTTCTATGACAGATATCTCGGGATCGGTGTTGTTATAGCAGTACTCATGGACGCGAATGCTGTCGCTCCATCCGCTCCAGCCGAGCTCGATCTTGTCGGACACTTCTAAGTTATAGGCTTCAAAGACGCCGCCCGCGATCTTGCAGTTATCAGCCTGCAAGCTATGAATGTTCACCTTGCCGCCGTACTGGGCAAAGTTATCGAGCGGTCCGTAAAATAGAGAGCCCTCAGAAGCAATCGAACCCGTCTGTTTCGCCTGACCGTACACCGACAATGAAGAATTTACGCCGGTCATACCGCTGCCGCGGAAACCCAGAAACCGGCTCGACACGGTCACATCGTCCGCGAGGATCAGCTTGACGTCGCCGTGCAAATACACGGAGTTGCCGATATCATCGGGTATATCCTCGTCGATGATATACCAGCCCCTGTACAGATCCAAACTATCATTTGTCACCGGGAACTTTCTCGCCAATACGTTCTGCTGTTCTCCGTCCTCGTCGATGTAGGTCGTTTCGACGACAGCCTCGTAAACAGCGGTATACGTCATATACAAACTGACACTGTCTATCACATCGCCCGCGTACCGGATCGTCGTGTCGCCTTTCCAACCGACGAATTCCATCCCGTCGGGGACGTTCTCGGCTTCGGGCATCGTAAACGAGCTGAGCTGAGGAATACTGATACTTCTTGTTACCTCATCGCCGTCGTCGTTCTGCTCCTTAAAGCTGTAAGTAAATGTCAGCGCGGAAGCGCCGCAGACGGTACATTTTTGGTCAGGACCCCAGATATGGTCCTCAGCAGTGATACTTTTACCGCAATAAGTGCATTTTTGACCGTGCCAATGATCAGACACATAATCTTCGAGGTTCTCATGCGGACACGGATAGATTCTTATGTACTTCGTTTCAAGGCCGCGTCCGTGTTCGTAGATATAAGAGGCGGGGACGACTGTTGTATCGTTTTGATTCAAGCCGATCTCGACAAATGACGTTTCGGGGAAATACAGACTTCCGTTGGAGGGATAGTAGCGCGTAAAGAACGACACGAAAGAATCGTACGCGCCGTGGCCGATACCTCTTGCGTTGCTGTAGGGGCCGCCGACGCCGGTAACGGTGCTTTCGCCGCTGATGATGATGGTTCCTACGCCTTCATCCTCGCCGCCGCCGATGCCCGCGCCGTAGTAATTGCCCTCGGCGTAAACGGTAGAATCCTCGATCGTGATGTCGCCGCCGTGGCCGCCCTCACCGCCGCCGATACCCGCGGCGTCCTCGCCCGCGTAGGCTTTAACGTCAGATTCATTCTTGATCGTGATGCTGCCGTGGCCGCCGCCGTCGCCGCCGCCGATACCTGCGGCGTAAGCGCCGCCGTAAGCCTTGACGATAGCGCTGTCGATCTCGATGGTGCCGTAATTCGGAAATTCGTTGCCGCTGCCGATACCGGCGCCTTCCTGACCTCCCGTAGCTTCTACGAGAGATTCAAAGATCCTGATCTTTGTGTTTGTAACGGCGCCTGCTTTTTCGCCGCCGCCGATACCCGCGGCGTACTTACCGCCCTTGGCGTCGACAATACTGCCCTCGATATTGATATCGGAGTACTTACCGCCCATTCTTGAATCCAAGCCGGTTATCGCATCTAAAATTTCCACTTTAACGGCTTTTCCGGAGCCAATGCCCGGCGCCGTTTTTCCGCCTCGCGCGATGACGATACTGTCCTTGATGTTGATCGTGCCGGCTGCGCCGCAGTCGCCGCTGCCGATCGCCGCGCCATAGTCTCTGTCGCCTAAAGCCGTGAACAAAGAGCCAATGCTCGTAATTGCGCTGACGCCGGATATGAGCAGCTCCGGGAAGCTCATGGTCTCGACGAGATCGACCGAATAACCCTGCCCCAGCATATTAGAGGCTTCCGATCTCATGGAACTGAACATGCTTTCAAAGCCGTCCGCATCCATATCCTCATCAACAGCGGTCGAAGCCAGAACGACTGCGTTCGAAATGTTGATCGTACCGCTTTTATTGCGATAGCCGCTGCCGATACCCGCGCCGCCGGCGGTAGAACACGCGAACACACTGCCGCCTGTGATATTGATCGGTCCGCTCTTGGAATGATAACCCGCGCCGATACCCGCGCCGCCCATCGAGACCGCTGCAACGGTGCCGCCGTGGATATTGATATCATTGTTGGTAAAGGATGATAAGATACTGGTCACGCCGCCGCCGATACCCGCGCCGGACTCTCCATTTTCACCAGAGGCGACCGCGGTAACATTACCGCCGTAAATATGGATATAGGGACAACGGCCTGCTCTGCCGCCGCCGATACCGGCGCCGCCGCCGGTACTCAGCGCCGAGATATTGCCGCCGTAGATCGCGATAGAGCAGGGCGCGGCGTCGGCATAATAGCCGTTGCCGATACCTGCGCCCTTGGCGCTTTCCGCTGTGATCGTACCGCCGTAGATACGAATACCCTCGCCGGTAACGCCCTCGTCGGAATAGTTGCTTACCCAGCCATGGTCTCCGCCGCCGAGGCCCGCGCCGCTGCCGTATCGGCGGAAGGTATGATTGCCGCCGTAGATCGTGACTCTGCTCGGCGAGCCGTTGGCAGCTCCGCCGACGCCCGCACCTTTGCAGGTTTCATAACCGGCGCCTGTTTGAACCTTGCCGCCGTAGATGTTGATATCACCGGCGTTCGGGTTTGTGTCGTTTTCGCCCTCGATCGTTCCGCCGATCGCCGCGTTATTCGGATCGTCGGCGCCGCACACCAGATAACCGCTGTCCTCCGCCTGACCGAAGATGTTCAGCGTCGCGCCCGGCTCTACGCCGATACCCTCGTCGATCTCCAACATTTTGCCGTCTTTTACAATGATGTTGACCGTTCCGCTCCTGACGAACAGACGCTCGCCGTTTGTCAAACTCGTAGGCTGGTCAAAATAATACCAGCCCGGAGCGAGGTCGTCGGATGACCGTTCCCTGATATTGATCCATTCGGTACAGGTTCTTGTTTCTTGCTTGACTGTCTTCGCGTCCGCGTCCCACCAGCGGTAGATATACTCCACCGCCTCAGCGGCGCTCGCCGGCATAGGAATGATAGTGAACAGACTGACGACCATGATAACAGTCAGCAGTACGCTCACCGGTTTCTTTAGCTTTTGCATAAGGCTTTCCTCCTTGTTTTCCGCTGTTTTATAAAATTACTCAATTTAATTCTATCATAAATACTCCATAAGACAATAAGATGTGTCAGAGCGTGACATCTTATTTTGGAATGCTGTTGTATTTCAAAGGCACATCCCTTATAATCATAGATATAGTTTACTTCCAAGAGAGGAAAAGCACATGAAGGATTCCTTCGCCGATACCCTGAAACAATTCAGAACTGATAAAAAGCTGTCCCAGCAGCAGCTCGCCGATATGCTGTTTGTGGAACGCACCACGATAGCGAACTGGGAAACGGGACGGCGCATCCCCGACGCCGTTCTGCTTCTGCGGATCTCCAAATGCTTAGATATCGATATCAACATTTTATTGGAAACGATCGACAATACCGTAGAGGAACCGAACGTCATTATGGTGGATGACGAGAGTATCATTCTAAAGGGCGGTATGTCGGTGATCGGCAACTTGCTTCCAAACGCTTCGGTCACGGGCTTTACTTCTCCGACAGAAGCGCTGACATTCGCCAAATCCAACCGCGTACATCTGGCTTATATCGATATCGAAATGGGCAAGCTGAACGGACTTGAACTGTGCCGTGAGCTGCTGAAAATCAATCCTCGCACCAACGTGATCTATCTGACTGCCTATCCCGATTACGCGCTGGAGGCGTGGGATACGGGCGCCTGCGGCTTTGCCGTAAAACCCCTCTCCGCTGAACAGGTGCGCGATCAACTCACACGCCTGAGATTTCCGATAAGGGGGCTGCGGCTATGATGGATTGGACGACATATTACTATTCTGTGATCGATTCGACTACCCTGCTGATCGCCGCGTTGGGAATATCGGTCGTTTTGATCCTGCGCGACCTTGAAAAACGGTGGCGGTGGTTCTGCGTTGTTTTTTTCTCCGATATGGTTTTGAAAACCTCGGCGAGCTTGATCAGCCGGTTTTCCGCTTTGTATTGGCATAACATACCGCTTCAAACAGCGTGTGATTTTCTCGCCGTTTTGTTTTCATCAACGATCATCCCTCTGCTGACGCTTTACATCCTTCGCTGCTGTTCGCAGGAGCCACGCAAGTCTTTCCTGTGGAAGCTGATCCTCAGCCTTTTGGGAGTTTCCGCAGCGGCAGCCGTCGGCGACCTGCTGCAACGCACTCTTTTGCCGGACGGCACAGAGCAAAAGCGTTGGCTGATATTGGTTTATCTGCTTTTTACAGCGATCGGTCTGATCGTCTGCTTGATCGCGGTGATCCGCAGAAGAAAACAGCTCTCAAAGCTCCAATTCATTCTCCTATTGGTTTATTTGCTGGCGCCTGTTTCTATCATGCTGCTTGCGATGGAACTGATGCTGTTTGTCGATCAGGGAAAGCGGTATCTAAAGCAAAAGGAAGAGCTGGCGAATCAAAGGGCAAGTCTTGCCGTGCTGCAAATGCGGCCGCACTTCATTTATAACACGATGACGAGCATCTATTATCTGATCGAGCAGGACGCACCCAAGGCGCAGCAGGTCACCTTGGATTTTACCGATTATCTGAGAAAGAATTTCACGGCGATCGCAAAAGAGGGAACGATCCCCTTCACCGAGGAGGTGGAGCATACGAGGGCGTATCTGGCGGTCGAGCAGGTACGCTTCGAAGGAAAGCTGTTCGTTGAATTCGATACGCCTTACACGAGCTTCAGACTGCCTCCGCTGACCCTGCAGCCCATCGTGGAAAATGCCGTCAAGCACGGCGTCGATCCCGACCTCGATCCGCTTACCATCCGGATCCGGACCCGAGAAGGTAAGAACGGCGTCGAGATAAACCGCATATCGCGCTCGCCAATATCCGCGAACGGCTTGAAATGATGTGCAAAGGAACGCTGACTGTCTCCGAACGCGAGGGCGGCGGCACGGTCGTGAAAATCTATATACCCGGGCATTAGGCTTTTTCAGCCGCATTCATTTAATTCATCATCACGTCAAAAAAATAAAAGCTCGCCTCATTTTTCTCCGAGACGAGCTTTTTGCATACCTATTCGATTTTATTTCCGTTAATTGCGGCAGCCCGATTTTTATTCCTCTGTCTTGCGGTAGAAGGGCTCGATGCCCTTGACGGCGTTTTTGGCGAATTCCATCGTGTACGGCATGATGGTCAGCGCCTCCTCGTCGTCAATATAGGGCTTTGCCGCATCGGCGATGCCCTCAAAGGTCTGATTCATGTCGCCGATGAAATCTACGACGATGAAATAGCCGACCTTGCCGTCCTTCTCGATCATGCGCAGGAACGCGGCGTTGACCTGCGGCTCGGTGCTGAGGTGGTTGATCAGCGTCGCCATGAGGTCGATCGGGTATTCCTTCGGCTCTCCGACGCGCACCTGCGTGCCGTTCTCGATGATGTTCTTCTTGCGGCGCATGTAGTCGTACTGCTGCTTGATGGAGATGACCATCGGCTTCGGGAAGGTCACGCTCTTGCCGAAGGCGTTGATGACAAAGCCCTCGGTGTTTGACTTGGGATCCATCACCATGCCCGCCAGACTGTCAAAGTCCGTGACGACCTTGTGCGCGCCCGCGACGCCGTTCCAGCGGTTCAGCTCGTCGGTGTCGGTGAACACGCCGAAAAACTTCTGCTTGGTCTGGGTGTTCTCGAGCAGACGGAACTGCACCTGTGTGGAGCTGCCCATCACGGTCTTGCCGTTCTCGGTGTGTGCGTTGGGGATCTGGCGCACCTGCGCGGGCAGGATGAACCTTGCCTTGACGCATTCGGTGATCATCGCGTCGATGTTCGCCTTGCTGCCGTCCGCCTGCATTTTTTCGATCGCCGCCAGAAGCGCGGGATTTTTGATCTCCTCGGCGGGTACCTTGCTGTTTTCTACTTTTAATTCGCTCATTGGGGGTTCCTGTCCTTCCGTTATTCTACTGTATATGTCTTGTTCGGCTCGACCCGCAAGCCCTTGCCGTCGGGATACTGCACGCTGTCGGCGGCGCTGCCGTCGTTGAAGATGATCAGCGGGGTCTTCCACTTCTGCTTGAAGGTGTAGCTGTAGGTGCCGTCGGCTTCCTTGGTCATCGGCTCGCCCGGCCAGTCGTCGTTTTCGTAATCGTCGGGGTTGTAGACGTAGATGTTGATCTCGTCGAGCCAGTCCCCTCCCTCGGGCTTTTTGAAGAAGATCTTGGTGCCCTTGGCGATCTCGTAATTGTCCTCAAAGGTGAACTCGGCGCGCTCGTAGGTGGGCGCCTTTTCTTTGTTTTCGGCGCGCAGCTCCAGCTTGACGACGCTGCCGCCGGCGGGCTTTTCGATCTTGATCCTGTCGCCGTTTTGATATGACTTCGCCTCGCCGCCGTCGATGGAGTAGGTGCCCGTTTCGGCGTTCTCCAGCGTGAGGACGACGTCGATGGAGGTGCCGTCCGTCTTGAATACCGTGTCCTTCGCGACGCCGACATTCGCCATCGGCGTCTGCTCGCGGTAGCCCTCGTTGTAGAGCACGACGACGGTGTCCTCGGGGATCGCCTTGTCACCGCCGAGCTTGCCGCCCTTGACGGTGTAGACCGTGGTATTATCCACGCGGTCGGTGTATTCGCCGTCGGGGAGATTGACGTCAAAGCCTGTTTTTAATTCTTTTTCGGAATTTACGATGACGACGCCCTTTTTGCCGCGCTCGATCAGGATCGCGGTGGAATCGCCGTCGGGATTGACCAGCGTTTCATCCTCGCCGACCATCGCCGTGCGGAAGAAGTTGACCGCCGACACGCGGCTGTCCTTATACATATCGTCGCCCTGCGCGCCGATGCGGTTCATGCCCCAGCAGCTTTCCTCGCTGCTGTTGTACGGGCGGGCAAACAGCAGGGGCGTGCCGTCCTTGCGGGCGGTGATGACCGCCCAGCCCATCAGCACCTTGTCGGTGGTCAGGTCGCGCCAGGTGCCGTCGTTGATATAGTTGTCGTGCGACTCCACCCATGTCACGATGTTCAGGGGCGCGTCGCCCATCCAGTACTCCTTCACCGTGCCGGTGTTGAGGACATTGTTGACCAGGGCGCCGCGGATCTTGCTGCCGTAGACGCTGGAGGTCGTTCTGCCGATGGCGTCGACATATTCCTCGATCTTGTCGTTGTCGCCCTGCAAGACCTCGCCGTAGATGAACTTGCTGTCGTGATCCTTGGTCTCGGTCTTAACCTTGTCCCAGAAGTTATTGGTAAAGCCGTCGTCCTCCTTGGGGTCGTCGGGCAGGCCGATGTGCTTGGCGGTGTCGTAGCGGAAGCCGTCGGCGCCGCAGTCGATGCAGTCGTTGATGAACCGGAAGAAATAGTCCTGGAACGACGGGCGCTCGGTGTTGATGTCGGGCAAGCCGCCCATCTGCGCGGTCGTGCACAGCAGCCGGTCGCCGTAATCGGAGATCTGTCGGTCGTTGTTTTGGTGGAAGAGCGTCTCAAAGCTGCCGCCGCCCGCGTCGATCAGCTCCTGCGCGACCTTGTCGAGTCTGGGCGTGGTGTGGTTGGCGATCACGTCCACGATGACCTTCACGCCGTACTTGTGCGCTTCGTCGCACATCGCCTTGAACTCGTCGCGCGTGCCGAGCTGGTAGTTGCCGATCTTGAAATCGGTGGGCTGGTAGTGATAGTACCACTTGCCGTCGCCGTACAGCTCCATGCCGCCGCCTTCACCCTCCAAGCACGCGTTGACGGGCGAGGTCTGCACCGCCGAGAAGCCTGCCGCCGCGATATCGGGCATGCTCTCGCGGATGGTGTTGAAGTCCCAGCTGAACGCCTGTAGGATCGCGCCGTTCGCGATATCGTCCGCGCCCGCGCTGTCGGTCTTGCCGTTTGAAGCGGCGGTCGTGCTCTCGGTGGCGGAAGCCCCCTGTGAGCCTGTCTTGGTTTCTTCGCCGCAGCCGCCGAGTGACACAGCCGTACCGCCGAGCAGACACGCCGCCAGCAGCGAAGCGATTATTCTTTTATGCAATTAAATCACCGTCTTTCCGTGAATTGATTTTGATTAAGAATAGTATACCATAAAAAGTCGCAAATGAAAACAGTTTTTTGTAAAAAAGCAGCGTAACGCCGGCAGCGTGACGCTGCACCCGGTCACGCCTTTGGAACAGTTGAATGATCGGGAAAACGTCATCAACGGCGTGGTCATAACGGAGTTATTTCCGATAAAGTGAAAATTGGCAGGACTCCGAAAAGTCCTGCCGCTCTTTTCTTCTATTCGGGAAACACCAAGCCGACGATCAGGTCGAACAATTCCCCCACACGCTCCCGTTCGCCGTTGAGGTAGAGATAGCCGAACAGGCATTCCAGACCCGTGGCGCTGTGATACTCGGCGACGGTGCCGTTTTTGGCGATGGTTTTCGGCGCCGCGTTCCTGCCGCGCTTATAGACCGCCGTCTCCTTCTCCGTCAGGTGCGGCATCAGCCGCTGCGCAAACTGCGCCTGACTTTTGCAGTTGACCATCGAGACCTTTTCCTTATTCAGCTCTCCCACCGGGCGGTTCGCCCTGCGCGCCAGATACGCGCGCACCAGCAGATCAAAGACCCCGTCGCCCACAAAGGCGAGCGTCAAGGGAGAGTATTCATCGGTTTTGTTGTGCATAGCCTTACTCCATAAAGTCAAATTCCACGTCGTAGATCGACACGGTGTCGCCGTCCTGCACGCCCTTTTGGCGCAGGGCTTCGGTCACGCCGCCGTTGTCGAGCACCCGCTGGAAGTAGTTGAGGCTCTCGTAGTCGTCAAAGTTGATGCCGCGCATGACCTGCAGCAGCCAGTCCGCTTCGACCGTGTAGACGCCGTTGACGTTCTTGATGGTGACGCTGTGATCGTCGAAGTCCTCGACCTTCATCACAGGGGCGGGCTCCGGCTCAAAGCGCGCGATCGGCGGCAGCTTCGAGAGCATTTCCTGTATCTTTTTCAGCAGCGGGTCGACGTCGTAGCGGATCGCCGCCATGATTGGAAAGAAGTCGTAGCCCTTGGCGTTGACATACGCCGCAAAGCGCGCGATCTGTTCGTCGTCCGCCATGTCGCACTTGTTGCCCGCGACGACCATCGGGCGCTGCGCCAGCTCGGGATTGAACTTCTCAAGCTCTTGGTTGATGGTCTCAAAATCCTCGATGGGGTCGCGTCCCTCGCTGCCCGAGACGTCGACGATATGCACCAGCATCCGGCAGCGCTCCACATGGCGCAGGAACTGATGGCCGAGACCCGTTCCCTGCCACGCGCCCTCGATCAGTCCGGGGATGTCCGCCATGACGAAGGACGAGCCCTCGCCCATGGAGACGACGCCCAGCACGGGCGTGATGGTGGTGAAATGGTAGTTGGCGATCTCGGGCTTCGCCTGTGAGACGACCGAGACCAAGGTGCTCTTGCCGACATTCGGGAAGCCGACCAAGCCGACGTCCGCCAGCAGCTTGAGCTCGAGCACCACGTCGAATTCCTCGCCCGGCAGACCGGGCTTGGCAAAGCGCGGCACCTGACGGACGGGCGTCGCGAAATGCGGATTGCCCCAGCCGCCCTTGCCGCCTCTTGCGACGACGTGCTCCTCGGTGTCGGAGATATCGGCGAGGATCCTGCCCGTGGACTCCTCCTTGATGACGGTGCCGAAGGGCACGCGGATCACGAGCTTGGGCGCGTTTTTGCCGTTGCACCTGCCGCCCCTGCCGTTTTCGCCGCGGGCAGCGGTATATTTTCTCTTGTAGCGGAAGTCCGCGAGCGTGGACAGGTTGGAGTCCGCG
>CACZWQ010000070.1 GCA_902784855.1 uncultured Ruminococcus sp.
TCGAGCTTGACGCCGACGGAGCCGACCTTGAACAGCTGGGAGGTGATATAGTCCCTGATCTCCGATTTGACGAAGATCACGCACCTGCCGTCCTCGACCAGGATATCGCCGACGGTCTCGCGCTCGATCCCGAGCGACATCAGCGCACCCAGAAAGTCGCGGTGGCTGAGCTTGTCGCACCTGCGGAAGGTGAGCACGATCGCGCACAGCGGAAATGTCTCGGGCTCGTCATAGAACAACCCCAAGATCTTTCGCTCTGCATCGGGATAACCGCCGTCAAAGGCGTAGTTGTGAAAGCCGGCGCTGTCTAAATGCCGGCGGGCAAGCATCTGCTCGCGCTCGCTGAAAAAGGAAAAGAAGAACGCCTTGTGCCGCTTCTCACAGAGAGCGGCGCCGTCGTCCAGCTTGGAGGAAAACAGCTTGTCCTGATCAGAAGTATACGCCACTGTTTTCAAGCTCGTCGAGCAGGTCGTCGCCTGTCAGATCCACGTTGCTGGGAATGATGATGTAGGTATTGGTGGCGACGCGCTTGATCTTGCCGTGGTTGGCATATGCCACGCCGCTGAGGAAGTCGAGGATCCTTCTCGCCATGTCCTTGTTGGTATCCTCGAGGTTGAGCACAACGGTATGAGTCTGCATCAGATCCTCCGCGATGGCACGGGTCTCTTCGCCGAAGCGCTCGGGCTTGAAGATGCCGACCTGCAGCTTGGCGGTCGCGTTGATATTGACGACCTTGTTGCGCGAAGCGGAAGCAGATGACTGACGGTCGCGGTCACGGTCACGATCTCTGTCGCGGTCGCGGTCACGGTCTCTCTGCGGGACTACGTCATCATAGTCATCCGCACCGTCGTCGGCATAGCCGTACTCATCATACTCGTACTCATCATCGGGAGCGTCCCACATGCGTTTGAACTTATCAACAATTCCTGCCATTGTTTTGTCCTCCTGTATTATGTATAGATTCTTGCGCCGAAAAGAGCCGATCCGATCCGTACCATATTGGCGCCTTCCAAAATCGCCTCTTGATAATCTGACGACATACCCATAGATAGTATAGTCATACTTACATTATCTAATTTTTTTTCCGAAATGTCAATAAATAACTTGTGCATATTATAAAAATATTTTGAAATTTTGTGTTTATCCTCGCAAATGGGCGGGATCGTCATCAAACCTTTGACCTTCACACCGTCAAGCTGCGCGATCTGACACAATAATTCGGTCAAATTTTCCTCAAATACGCCCGATTTGTTCTCTTCCCTGCCGATATTGACCTCGACAAGGATGTCGGTCGTCTTGCCGCACTTGAGCGAGCGGTTGGAGATCTCCGAGGCGAGCTTGAAGGAATCCACCGACTGGATCAAGTCCACCTTGTCGACGATCTGTCTGACCTTGTTGGTTTGCAGGTGTCCGATGAATTGCAGGGAACAGCGGCTGAGGTCATAGCGCTCGTATTTTTGAAGCAGCTCCTGCACCTTGTTTTCACCGATGTGGTCGAGTCCGAGCGAGATCGCGTGGTTGATGATCTCGGTGTCAACGGTTTTGGTCGCGGCAAGAAAGGTGATGTCCTCGCGCTTCCTGCCCGACTTGAACGCCGCCTGCGCGATCTGCTCGTTGATCAGCTGATAGTTGTATTCGACGTCACGAAATGACCTTTCCGTCATACAAATCGTCTCCTTTTACAATTACTTTATCATAAAGCGAAATGGTTTCGCCGTTAAAGAGCGTTCCCTCCTGCGGTGAGGTGTCGCAGATGACGTAGTCCTTCGTCGCATAGAGGATCGCGATCTGCTTGAACTGCACCTCGCTGCCGTAGAGGACATAGACGCCCTGCACCTTCTTTTGCTCCTTGTGGGGCTTGTTATTCTCGTCGTAGGTGGTCTTGGTGACAAAATCGTCGTGGATGGCGCGCTTGGTGACGCGCAGTCCCGTATAGGAGCCCATGCCGATCTCGATCGTCTCGCGGCGCGCCTCGAGCAGGCTGCTGTCCATGAAGTCGCATTCGAGGATGGCGAGCGCCTGACCGCTGTCGTCGCGCCGGACGCGTCTGAGCTTGGCGGGGATGGGGTCGGTGGAAGCCTCGGTGAAGAGAACGGTGATGGTGCCGTCGTAGACCGACATCGCGGCAGCCTGATCGGAGGTGATCTCACAGACGACATACCACTTGACGTCGCTGACCACCTTGCCCGCCGCGTTCTCGGGGACTGCGCCCTTTTGGATGCTGCGGAAATCCGCAAGCGTCATCTCGTCGACCTTCGCGTAAGGATAGGCGTTTTCGTAGCCGTCGCAGAACTCCGTGAAGCAGCCCGCCTTCGGCGTCGTGACCGTGTCGATACTCTCCTCCGACGAGTCTCTCAGATAGTCCATCTGCGCGGTGAGCGAGTTGATCTGGTCGTCAAAGCTGGTGATCTTTCCCGTCAGCAGCTGGCGCTGGTTGATCGAGGTCAGGAGCTTGTCGGCGTCGGTTTTGACGGCGTCGACGTCAAAGCGGTTGACGTCGTAAAGGTAGCTGAGCAGGTTGCTGTGGATGTTGTTGTTGATCACGTCCACGCTGACGGCGCCCGAGCGCGCGCTTTTCTGGGTGTCCTTGAGCGAGAGGATGCGCCTTTGCAGCGAGTCAGCCAGACTGTTCGCAACGGCGTCCTCCTGTTTGGAATAGACCTTGGCGATCTCGCCGTTGGCGTCGACCGATTCGCCGTTGGATATCGTATAGGAGAGAATGCCGTCGGAATCGTTGTTGATGATCGTCTCGTTGCGGATGATCAAAGCGTCGGTACGGATAGAATTGCTGACCGTCGCCTCCACGGCGTTCTCGGTGGGATACATGTTAAAATTGGCGCTCATCAACAGATAAGTGACATAGATTAAAGCGAGAATGGTCAGCGCTGCGACCAGAATGCGTTTAAACAGTAATTTATCCATAAACAAGTCCTTTGTCTATTATTGAAACGGCTGCCTGATATAATTCTTCAAAAGAATCATATTGATCTGCATACAGCCAATTGATTTCCTGATCACGCCGAAACCATGTGAGCTGCCGCTTGGCGTAGCGTCTGGTTTCACGTTTCAGCTTTTCGATACATGTCTCAAGCGGCGCCTCCTGTCTGAAATAAGGCGCCAGCTCCTTGTAGCCGATCGCCATGACGGAAGTATAGCTGAGCGGAGAGGAGATCACCTTTTCGGCTTCCTCCAAAAGCCCCTGCTCGAGCATGAGATCGACTCTGCGGTTGATCCGTTCGTATAGTTTTTCGCGGTCGGTAAAGGTTATGCCGAGCTTGACAGGCTGATAGGGGCTTGGGACGGATCGGGACTCTTCGATCTGCTCCGTGATCGTTTTGCCCGTCGTATGATAAAACTCCAGCGCGCGGATAATGCGCTTGGGATTCTTTTCCGCCGAGAGCCGCTGCGCCGACACCGGGTCGACCTGACACAGAAGGGCGAGCAGCGGTTCCACCCCTTCCGATTGAAGCTGTTCTCTGAGTCTGCGCGAATAGTCCTCGTCGCGCACCTCGTCGCTGAAACGGATATTGTTCAGCAGGGAATCGACATACAGTCCCGTGCCGCCCACGATGAAGGGCAGCTTTCCCCTGCCGCTGATCTCCTCGATGCAGCGCTTGGCGTCCTGCACGAACATCGCGACGGAGTAGGTTTTGTCGGGCGGGAGGAAATCCATCAGGTGATGCGGGATACCGCCCTGCTCTGCCTTGTCGGGCTTTGCGGTCGCGACGGTCATGCCCTGATAGATCTGCATGGAGTCGGCGGAGATGATCTCGCCGTCAAAATGCTTGGCGAGCGCCACCGAAATCTTTGTTTTCCCGGAAGCGGTCGGTCCCACAAGGGAAACGACCCGGATGGGGTTGTTCAATTGATCACGTCCTGCCGAATTGTCTTTCGATCTCACTTTTTTTCATGACGATGCTGACGGGTCTGCCGTGGGGGCAGTAGCGGATATCGGGATTCTCCTCTAAGATCCGCACGATCTCCATCAGCTCCTGCGCGGTGCTGCGGTTGCCCGCCTTGATGGCGCTGCGGCAGGCGACGTTATGATAGAACCAGTCCATCTTCTCGGAGAATACGTCGTTTTTGCCCTGTGCCATGTGATCCGCCATCTCGGTGATACAGTCCGCGATATCTGCGGCGTCAAGGTACTGCGGCGCGCTGCGCACCAGAATGGTCGCGTTGCCGAAGTCCTCCGCCTCAAAGCCGCAGGCGGCGAACACATCCAAATGACGGACTGCCGCGCTGTACTCCTCCTTGTCCAAGGTCACGGTCACGGGCTGCAGCAGCAGCTGCGTCGCAGCGCCCGCCTTTTCCTTTTTGAGCTTTTCGTAGATGATGCGCTCGTGGGCGGCGTGCTTGTCGATCAGCAGCAGCTCCTTTTGGTTGCGCTCGACAAGGATATAGGTGTCAAATGCCTCGCCGATGTATTTCAGCTCGGCGGAAGGCTTTTGAAACAGCATGGGTTGAGAATTGTCCTTCATCACGACCTCCGCCTTTTCCCGCGGCGGCGCTTCGACGACCGGTTCGTTGACAAACTGCGGCTGCTTTTCCGGCAGGAAGCTGTGGTCGAAGGACGCTTCCTTCTTCGCGGCGCGCACCGCCTGCTTGGAGATGATGCCGAAGGGTTCGTCTTCCTTTATGTCACCGAGCTGCGGGGCATGCTTCTCTTCCGGAAAGCCCGAAAAGCCGAGGTCCAATTCTTTGATCGGGTCGGGCTGCTTGGGCAACGCGGGTGTTTCGCGCTTGGGCGGGGTCTTGATGATGGCGTCCGCGTTTTTGAAGGGGTTGAACTGCGGGATGTCGTGAAAAGCGGTTTCTTTTTTGAAGGTCGCCTGCTTCTGCGTATCGTTCTGCATGAGCGAGGACTTCACCGCATGGTAGACCGCGTCGAACACGGGACGCTCGTTGATGAAACGCACCTCGATCTTGGCGGGGTGCACGTTGACGTCGATCATCTCATACGGCAGCGTGATATCGAGCACGCAGGACGGGAACTTGCCGACCATGATCGAGTGCTTGAACGCCTCCTCCAACGCCGCCATGGCGGTGCGGGATTTGACATATCTGCCGTTGATGAAGAAGTTTTGCATATTGCGGTTCGGACGGGCATGCACGGGCTTGGAGATATAGCCGCCGACGCGGATGGCGTCGAGCCGGTAGTCAACAGGTATCAGCGCGCCCGCAAACTCCCTGCCGAACACGGAGTAGATCGCCGAGAGCAGCTTGCCGTCGCCGAAGGTTTTCAGCGCCTGCTTGCCGTCGCGGATATAGGTAAACGCGATCTCGGGGTGAGACAGCGCGGTTTTGTCGATGATGTTGGATACGGCGTTTCCCTCGGAAACGTCCTTTTTCAGAAACTTGGCGCGGGCGGGAATGTTGTAAAACAGGTCGCGGATGACAAAGGTGGTGCCCGCGGGACAGCCCGCGTCGTCAAAGCTCATTTCCTCGCCGCCCTCGATCAGATAGGAGGTGCCGACGTCCTCGCTGACGCTGCGGGTGATCAGCTGCAGCCGCGACACGGCTGAGATTGAGGCGAGCGCCTCGCCGCGAAAGCCGAGCGTCGAAATGCGGTCAAGGTCGTTTTGCTCCCTGACCTTGCTCGTGGCGTGGCGGAGAAAGGCGACGCGCACGTCGTCCTTCATGATGCCGCAGCCGTCGTCGGTGACGCGCATAAAGGTGGTGCCGCCGTTTTTGATCTCGACGGTGATGTGCTTCGCGCCGGCGTCGATGGCGTTTTCCACCAGCTCCTTGATGACGGAGGCAGGACGCTCCACGACCTCGCCCGCCGCGATCAGCTCCGCGACGTGCTTGTCCAGCACATTGATCACACCCATATGGTCACCGCCTTTCTATATTCATATCATATCTTTTAATTCGTACAGTAAATTCATCGCCTCGATCGGCGTGAGCGTGTTCAAATCGGCTTTTTGCAGCCGCTCGATCACGGGGCTCTGCGCCGCGCCGATCAAAGAGAGCTGTTCGTCTCCCGGGGGCTGCGCAGGCTGAGACTGCCGGGTCTCCCCTTTGCCGCTCTCAAGCTCTTTGAGCACTTCCTTTGCGCGGTTGATGATCGAATTGGGCACGCCCGCCAGCTTCGCGACCTCGATGCCGTAGCTGTCGTCCGCGCCGCCGGGCACGATCCTGCGCAGGAAGGTGATGTCGTCGCCGCGTTTTTTGACGGCGATGTTGTAGTTCTTCACGCCCTCGAGCAGGTCCTCCATGACGGTCAGCTCGTGGTAGTGTGTGGCAAAGAGCGTCTTGGCGCCGAGCTTCTTGCGGTCGGCGCAGAATTCCAGCACCGCGCGGGCGATGCTCATGCCGTCAAAGGTCGAGGTGCCCCTGCCGATCTCGTCGAGGATCAGAAGGCTTTTGGCGGTCGCAGCTTTGACGATATGCGCCACCTCGCTCATCTCCACCATAAAGGTGGACTGTCCCGACGCGAGATCGTCGGACGCGCCGACGCGGGTAAAAATGCTGTCGACGATGCCGATCTGCGCAGAGGACGCGGGCACGAAGCTGCCCATCTGCGCGAGCAGCACGATCAGCGCGATCTGGCGCATATAGGTCGACTTGCCCGCCATGTTGGGGCCCGTGATGATCGCCACCCTGTCCCCCTTGCTGTCGAGGTGGACGTCGTTGGGAACAAAGGGCGCATCCTTTAGCAGCGCCTCCACGACGGGATGGCGCGAGTCGGTGATGTGGATGGCGCTCGATTGATTGACCTCGGGGCGGACATAGCGGTTGTCGGAGGCGACGTTTGCGAGTGACGTGATGACGTCGAGCGCCGCGATCGACTTCGCGGTTTTTTGGATGCGCTCCAGATTCTCCGCGACTTTGATGCGGATGGAATCAAAAATGGCATATTCCATCGCGACACTTCTGTCCTTGGCGCCGAGGATCCGCGACTCCAGCTCTTTCAGGTCGGGCGTGATATAGCGCTCACAGTTTGCCAGCGTCTGCTTGCGGATGTAGGTGTCGGGCACCTGTGATTTATAGGAATTGGTGACTTCGATGTAGTAGCCGAAAACCTTGTTGTAGCCGACACGCAGCTTGGGGATGCCGGTCTTTTCGCGCTCGTCTGATTCGAGCTTTGCGAGGATATCCTTGGAATTCGTCATGTCGGAGACGACGGCGTCCAGCTCCTCGCTGCAGCCTCGCTTGATCATGCCGCCCTCGCGGACGGTAAAGGGCGGGCTCTCCACGATCGCGTCGTCGATCAAGGCGTGGATGTCCTCCAGCAGATCGAGGTTGCGGTAAACGAGTTTCAGGTGGGAAGAAAAACAGCCCTCGATCAGAGAAGCGATCCGCGGCAGGTTCTGTATCGCCGCGCAAAGGGAGCGCAGGTCGCGCGCATTCGCGGAGCCGTAGACCATCTTGGTCATCAGGCGCTCGATATCAAAAATACCGGTCAGATTCTCGGTCAGCTCCAGCCGCTTGACGGTGTCGTTAACCAGCTCCTCCACCGCCGCCTGGCGGTTGTTGATCTTGGAAACATTCATCAGCGGATGTTCGAGCCATGAACGCATCAGGCGCTTTCCCATCGCTGTTTTTGTCTTGTCGATCACCCATAAAAGCGAGCCGCGCTTCTCCTTGGTGAGCATGGTCTGCGTCTGCTCGAGGTTTCGCTG
>CACZWQ010000071.1 GCA_902784855.1 uncultured Ruminococcus sp.
TCGAGTTCGCCGAAAAAGAGATCGGCGTCCCGATCAAGATGGTCTCCAACGGCCCCTCCAGAAACGATATTATTTATCGCTAACCGTTGCCACGGTGGGCAATCCGCGGGAACGTGACGTTTCAACCAACCTTTCACTCGCGGATTGGGTGCAGCGTCACGCTGCTGCGGGCAAAATCAATGGCGCAGCCAATTCATGACCGAAGGTCAATTCATGGCACAGCCATTTCATGACCGAAGGTCTTTTCATTCTTGGCAGAACGTATATCTTCGGCAGAACGTATATTTTCTACAAACCATTCATTCACGAGAAAAAGAGAGCGTGTCAGCGTAAGCTGACGAAGAAACTACTCTAATCTTATCTATTCTATTCTTATCTATTCTTATCTAATCTATTCTTATCTGTGTGTCCGTATCGGAAACAGATTGTATCCAACCTGTATCCGTTCTGTATACATTTTGTTTCCGCAGGACAAACGGGATGTCTTGTTTTTTATCAAAGAGGGGGAGCGCTATGAAGGAAACCGTGATCGTACTCGACTTCGGCGGTCAGTACAACCAATTGATCGCCCGCCGTGTGCGCGAGTACAATGTGTACTGCGAGATCCTGCCCTACACGGTACCGCTTGAAAGGATCAAAGAGATCGCCCCGAAGGGCATTATCTTTACGGGAGGACCCAACAGCGTCTACGACCCCGCGTCGCCGCACTACACCCCCGAGATCTTCACCCTCGGCATCCCCATCCTCGGCATCTGCTACGGCTGCCAGCTCATGGCGCATGCCCTCGGCGGCAGCGTGATCTCCGCGACCGACCGTTCGGTCAGCGAGTACGGCAAGACCGAGACGGCGTATCAGACCGACTGCACGCTGTTTGAATCCTTGCCCGCGCGCGGCATTTCATGGATGAGCCACCGCGACTACATCAACGAGGTGCCCGACGGCTTCACCGTCACCGCGACCACCGCGCACTGCCCCGTGGCGGCGATGGCGAACGAGGAAAAGAAGCTCTACGGCGTGCAGTTCCACCCCGAGGTCAACCACACCGAGCACGGCAGCGACATGCTGCGGCACTTCCTCTACCGCGTCTGCGGCTGCAAGGGCGAGTGGCGGATGGACGATTTCATCGACGCCACAGTCGCGCAGATCAGAGAGCAGGTGGGGGACAAGGGCGTGGTGCTCGGACTCTCGGGCGGCGTTGACAGCTCCGTCGCCGCGGCGCTGCTGAGCAAGGCGATCGGCAGACAGCTCACCTGCGTGTTCGTCGATCAGGGGCTGATGCGCAAGGACGAGGGCGACTATGTGGAGCAGACCTTCACCAAGCTGTTTGACATGAACTTTGTCCGCATCAACTGTCAGGAGGAATTCCTCTCGAAGCTGCGCGGCGTGTCCGACCCCGAGGAAAAGCGCCGGATCATCGGCACCGAATTCTATAACGTGTTCTGGAACAAGATCCGCGACAGCTACGGCTCGGGCTTCTTCGCGCAGGGCACGATCTATCCCGACCGCATCGAGAGCGGCAAGGGCGACGCCGCCAAGATCAAGACCCATCACAATCAGGTGGGCGTGCCCGCGGACATCCGTTTCGAGGGCGTGATCGAGCCGCTCAAGGATCTGTTCAAGGACGAGGTGCGCGCCGTCGGCGAAAAGCTCGGACTGCCGCACGAGCTGGTATGGCGCCAGCCGTTCCCGGGTCCGGGGCTGGGCGTGCGCGTCATCGGCGAGATCACCGCCGAGCGCGTCAAGACCCTGCAGGAGGCGGACGCGATTTTGCGCGACGAGATGGAGAAATGCGGCTATGCCAAGGAGCTGAGTCAGTTCTTTGTGGTGCTTCCGGGCGTCAAGACGGTCGGCGTCATGGGCGACGCGCGCACCTATGACGAGCTGGTCGCCATCCGCGCCGTCACCACCGACGACTTCATGACCGCCGACTGGGCAAAGATCCCCTACGAGATACTCGGCAGGCTCTCCAACCGCATCATCAACGAGGTGGAGCACGTCAACCGCGTCGTCTACGACATCACCAGCAAGCCGCCGGGAACGGTGGAATGGGAATAATGCAGCGTGACGGCAGCGTGACGCGTTTACTGTAAGCTAAACCATCATCAACGGCGCGTCATAACGCGGGAATTTCTTATAATGCAAAAAAATACCCTCAGCTTTTTGGCTGAGGGCTTTCTTTATGCTTTTTGCGTCAATGCATTTCCGCGTTTTCCGTCAGGATGTCCTGCTTGAATTCCTCGTTCATCTCGGGGTATGCCGAGAGCATGGGCTCGATCTTCATGCCGCGCTTGCGGTCAAAATAGTTCTTGGTGATCTTTGCGACCAAGCCGCTCAGCGCCACCAGACAGATGAGGTTCGGCACCGCCATCAGACCGTTGAAGGTGTCGTCGATCGCCCAGATCAAGTCGCCCTGAATCGTGGCGGAGACGGCGATCAGTACGACATACACGACCTTGAACGCGGTGGTGATGATCTTTTTCGTCCGCTCACTCGTCCTGCCGAAGCAGAATTCGATCGCCTTTTCGCCGTAGTACGACCACGCGATGATCGTCGTGAACGCGAACAGCGGCAGGATGATCGAGAAGGCGATCGTGCCGAAGTCGCCGAAATTGGCGGAGAACATCGACATCGACATCAGCTCATCCTGCATGTCGCCCGAGAGCTGACCGAGGTCGAAGGTGGTCAGAAAGGTCAGCGCGGTGAGCGTGCAGATGATGAAGGTGTCGAAGAACACCTCGAACACGCCCCAAAGCCCCTGCTTGACCGGCTCTCTCGTCTCAGAGGCGGAGTGCGCGATGACCGACGAGCCGAGACCCGCCTCGTTGGAGAACACGCCGCGCGCCATGCCCTTGGTGATGACCTGCGCGAAGGTGTAGCCCATGATGCCGCCGCCCGCGGCTTGCAGGTTGAAGGCTTTTCCGAAGATGAGACCGAAGGCGTTGGGGACCGCCGCGATATGGGTGCCGATGGCGATCAGCGCCATGATGATGAACAAAAGCGACATGAAGGGGACCAGCATGGAGGTCACCTTGCCGATGCGCTGGATGCCGCCGATGATGATGACGGCGGCGATCGCGGCGACGGCGATGCCGATGAAAAGCTTCACCGTCCATTCGTCGGTGAGGTTGAAGTATTTGGCGGAGGTGTGCGCCAGCGTGCCCGAGATCTTGTTCGTCTGCACGCCGCTCATGCCGATGGCGGCAAAGGTGCAAAAGACCGCCGCGCAGTAGGCGAGCCACTTCCATTTGAGTCCGTTGGCGATATAGTAGAACGAGCCGCCCGAGAGGTTGCCGTTCCTGTCGCGCTTTCTGAAATACAGACCGAGCACGTTCTCGGAATAGTTGGTGACCATGCCGAAGAACGCCGAGATCCACATCCAGAACACCGCGCCGGGTCCTCCCGTCAGGATCGCCGAGACGACGCCGATGATGTTGCCCGTGCCGACCGTGCCCGAGATCGCGGTCGAGAACGCCTCAAACTGCGATACCGATTTGAGCCGCGTATCCCGGTTCTTCTTTCGGCTGCCGAGGCTTTTCAGCGCGGGGATGATGGTCGTGTTCAGCGATTCGCCGAAGTGGCGCACCTGCAAAAAGCGCGTGCGCACGGTCAGCAGAATGCCCGTGCCGAGGATCAGGATGACGACCGGCCAGCCCCAGACGATGCCGTTGACAAAGCTGTTGACCGACTCCACGCCCGACAGAAATTGTTCCCACATAATTGCTCCTCCCGAATACTGACAAATTCCTTTCCAGTATACCATATTCATCGCTCCGGTTCAAGGAATCGTCTCTACAAGATTTATGCGGATTTTTTGTGGGGAATGCCTTGTATGAGGGAATTTGCAAATAATTCGCAAATCTCTTGACACAGCGGCGCCGCTCTGCTATAATAATTTGCGAATAAATCGCAAATTGGAGGTGCGGCGATTGTCCAAGTATATGACCAAGCAGCGCAGGACGCTCATAAGCTACCTTTCGCTTCATGCGGATGAAAAGCTCTCCGCGCGGCAGATCGAAGCCGAGCTGAGCGGAGAGGGCATCAGCATCAGCGCCGTCTACCGCAACCTGTCCGAGCTGGAAAAGGAGGGCAAGGTCAGGCGCGTCAACCAAAGCGGCAGCCGCGAGGTGCTCTATCAGTACACCGACTCGGCGCACTGCAAGGAATGCCTGCACCTTTCCTGCGAAAAATGCGGCAAGACCTACCACATGAACACGGAGGGCGCCGCCATGCTGATACAAAACCTCGCCCAGAGCGACGAGTTTACCATCGACAAGGCGCATACGGTGCTCTACGGCGTGTGCCGGGATTGTCGGGAAAAGTGAGGAAGATATGAAAAGGATCCTATCTGTTTTGCTGTGTCTGTGCCTGACGGCGCTTCTGTGCGCGGGCTGCGGCAGCGCGCCCGCCGACAGCGGCAGGCTCAAGATCGTCGCGACGATCTTCCCCGAGTACGAGTGGGTGAAGAACATCGTCGGCGACGCGAAGGACGTCGAGGTGTCGCTTTTGCTCGACAAGGGCGTCGACCTGCACAGCTTCCAGCCGACCACGCAGGATATCGTGCGTATCGCCGACTGCGACGTGTTCGTCTATATCGGCGGCGAGTCCGACCGCTGGGCGGACGACGTGCTCAAGGACGCGAAAAACCGCGACATGCTCGCGCTCAACCTCATGGAGGAGCTCGGCGCCGCCGCCAAGGAGGAGGAAGCCGTGGAGGGCATGGAGCCCGAAAAGGAAGCGCAGGAGGAAGAAGCGGACGAGATCGAATATGACGAGCACATCTGGCTTTCGCTCAAAAACGCCGCCCTGCTCACTCAGCGCATCGCCGACAGGCTCGGCGAGAAGGATGAAGCCAACAAGGCGGTCTATCAGAAAAACGCCGCTTCTTATATTGCAGGGCTCAACGAGCTGGACGGGCGCTATGCGCAGACGGTGAAGGAGGCAAAGCAGGATACCCTGATCTTTGCCGACCGCTTTCCGTTCCGCTATCTCACCGATGACTACGGGCTGCACTATTACGCGGCGTTCAAGGGCTGCTCCGCCGAGAGCGAGGCGAGCTTTCAGACGCTGGTGTTTCTCGCGGACAAGCTCGATTCCCTCGGGCTTCATCATCTGATGATCATCGACGGCTCCGACAGAAAGATCGCCGACGCGGTGATCGAGACCGCCGAAACCAAGGATGTCGAGGTGCTGACGCTTGACTCCATGCAGTCCTCGGTCGGCGACGACGACACCTATCTCGGCATCATGGAGCGCAACCTGACCGTATTGCGGGACGCACTGAATTAGAGGAGTATTATGGCACAACTGATTTGTCAAGACCTGACCCTCGGCTATGAGGGGCAGGAGATATTGCACGACCTGAGCTTTTCGGTGGAGCGGGGCGACTACCTTGTCATCCTCGGCGAGAACGGCTCGGGCAAGACCACCCTGATGAAAACCATCCTCGGTCTGCGCAAGCCCATGAAGGGCGCCGTCCTGACGGGCGACGGGCTGAGCCGCCGCGAGATCGGCTACCTGCCGCAGCAGACCTCTATCCAGAGGGATTTTCCCGCCTCGGTGCGCGAGATCGTGATCTCGGGCTTTCAGGGCAGGTGCGGGCTGCGCCCCTTCTACACGAAGGAGGAGAAGCGCAAGGCGGAGGAGAATATCGAATTGATGGGGCTCTCCGACCTCAAACGGCGCTGCTACCGCGAGCTTTCGGGCGGTCAGCAGCAGCGCGTATTGCTGGCGCGCGCCCTGTGCGCCACGCAGAAGATGCTCCTGCTCGACGAGCCCGTCGCGGGACTCGACCCCAACGTCACGCAGGAGATGTACCGCCTGATCGAGCAGCTCAACAAGGAGATGGGCATCACCATTATCATGATCTCACACGATCTGCGCGCCGCGCTGCAATTCGCCGACAGGATATTGCACATCGGCGACGACGTGTTTTTCGGCACGCGTGAGGAATACCTGCGCCACGCCGCGCAGAAGAGGGAGGGGCTATGATGGAGATTTTTGACACCCTGTCCTATTACCTGCAATTCTCGCAGGTGCGCAACGCGCTGATCGTCGGCGTGCTGGTCGCGCTGTGCGCCTCGCTTCTGGGCGTGACGCTGGTGCTCAAACGCTTTTCGTTCATCGGCGACGGGCTGTCCCATGTCGCGTTCGGCGCGATGGCGGTCGCCTCGCTCACGGGGGCGCTGGCGGCGCCGTGGAAGCCGTTCATCGACTCCACCAACAACATGATCATCGTCATGCCGCTGACCGTCCTCAGCGCGGTGCTGCTGCTGCGCACGGGCAAAAACGCGCGGATCAAGGGCGACGCCGCAGTCGCGATGATCTCGGTCGGCGCGCTCGCGATCGGCTATCTGCTGATGAACCTCGACGTGTTCCCCAAGTCCGCGAATATCTCGGGCGATGTGTGCTCGACGCTGTTCGGTTCGCTGTCGATCCTGACGCTGACCGAAAGCGAGGTCGCGTTCTGCATCGTCGTCTCGGTGCTGGTCGTCGCGGTGTTCATCTTCTTCTATCACAAGATCTTCTCCGTGACCTTTGACGAGGATTTCGCCGACGCCACGGGCACCAAGGCGGGCGCGTATAATCTCTTGATCGCCGTCATCATCGCCGTCATCATCGTGATCTCCATGAATCTGGTCGGCTCGCTCCTGATCTCGGCGCTCATCATCTTTCCCGCGCTCTCGGCGATGCGCCTGCTCAAAAGCTTTAAGGCGGTCACGATCTGCTCGGCGTGCCTGAGCGTCTTTTGCGCGACGCTGGGCATTCTCTTATCCATTCTGTTCAGTACGCCCGTCGGCTCGACGATCGTGGCGGTCGATATCGCCGCGTTCGCGGTCTTCTCCCTGATCGGCGCGGCAAAAGGAGGTTTTAAACGATGAAAAGGATTATGACAGGCTTAGTCGCTGCGGCTTTGCTCCTGCTCTCGCTCGGCGGCTGCGGCAACAGCGCGTCCTCACAGGCGGAGAACAAGGCGGCACAGACGAGCAAAAAGACCATCAACGACATCCTCGCGGAGTCGCAGGCGATGATGACCACCGAGCCGAGCACGATCGTCTATCCCGCGCTCGAGGAGGAAGCCGAGGTCGATCTGACGACGCTTTCCCCGAACATGGTCTATTCCACGGTGTACAACATGGTCACCAACCCCGCTGCCTTTGAGGGCAAGACCGTCAAGGCGAACGGCACCTTCGACGTCACCACCAAGCCCGCAACGGGGGAGATGTTCTACTTCTGCGTCATCGCCGACGCGACCGCCTGTTGTGCGCAGGGCTTGGAGTTCAAGCCCGAAGAAGAGCTAAAGTATCCCGATGACTTTCCCGAGGTGAACGCGCCCATCGCGGTTTGGGGCGTGTTTGAGAGCTACGAGGAGGACGGCAAAACCTACTGCCGCCTAAACAATTCCCACCTACGGCTGTAGCAGCAGGGCGCCTATTGCAAACGTTGCTTAATGAGTAACGTTTCTGCAACGGCGCGCTATAACGCGGGAATGAACGGTAACCGTCCA
>CACZWQ010000072.1 GCA_902784855.1 uncultured Ruminococcus sp.
TTTGTATGAACGGTTACCTTACAAGCCCGCGTTATAGCGCGCCGTTGCAGAAACGTTGCTCTTTTTGCAACGTTTGCAATAGGCGCCCCGGGAGCGGCGACACGCCGCAAGCGTGACGCTTGACCCAATCCGCGCGTGGAACGTTTGCGAGAAAGGCAAGGTTTTTATCCCGCGTTAGAACGCGGATGCTCATTTTTTTCGCCCATACACACGTCGCACGCGCGGATTGCCCCCCCGTGGCAACGGGTTGTGTTGGTTTTTTCATTATTGGTGAAAATTGCCTAAAAATTTTCGGGAAATTTTTAAGCCCCCTCTTTTTCGGGTGCTTCAACCCGCTGAAATGGGGCATATCCCTCAATTAATTTCAGCAGAGTTGAGCAAAATGCACAAAGGTGCGTCAGTCGATTTGCACAAAACGGTTTCATTATGTTTGTGCAAACGGTAAAATTAGTAAAAATCACTGGTAAATTTCAACAAAAAATAAAACTAAAATTAACATGTTAGATAAAAAGTACAAAAGCAGTTGAAATTTACGCGCTTTTTTGATATTATTTAATTAGTGGAACAGAGCGTGATTTGTGCAATTTGCTCCATTAGACAAAATTTTGAGAAAGAAGGAAATCCCCATGAAAAAAGTACTCGCCATTTTATTGGCAGGCATGATGACCGCAACTGCTTTCGCAGGCTGCGGCGGCGGCGAAACCGCTTCCAAGTCTGACGGCGGCTCCGGAACCGCTTCTCAGGCAAGCGGCGGCGGTGAGGCTGCAAAAGTAGATCCCTCTTGGCCCGACGCATCTCTGTTCGGCGACGAGGATAACATCACCCTGAAGGTATGGGCTCCCGATAAGGCGGTCGCTCTTGTTCAGAAGCAGGTTGAGGAGTTCAAGTCTCACTATTCCGACAAGAAGTTCACCTCCATCGAGGTTGTCGCACAGGGCGAAAATGACGCGGCTACCCTGATCGTCAACGATCCCGAGAAGGCTGCCGACGTATTCGGTTTCCCGAGTGACCAGCTCAACAAGCTCAAGGACGCGCAGGTTCTGACTCCTGTTGCTCCCGCACTGCTCGACAGCGTTAAGACCATGAACGCCGAAAAGACCGTCACCGCGGCTACCTTCGACGATCAGCTCTATGCGTTCCCCGAGACCAACGATAACGGCTACTACCTCGTATTCGACAACAGTGTTGTGACTGAAGAAGACGCCAAGACCCTCGAGGGCATTCTCGAGGCTTGCAAGAAGGCCGGCAAGACCTTCGTTATGGACGCCGGCAACGGCTTCTACAGCTGCATCTTCCCCTTCACCGGCGGCGCTCTGATCGACGGCTTTGAGGACGACGGCATCACCCAGAAGTTCGTAGACTACAACGAGGACGAGGTCATTGACACCCTCATGGCTTTCGCAAAGCTGATGAAGGATTACAAGGGCGTGTTCGTATCCCAGGATCCCGCCAACATCTCCACAGGCTTTAAGAACGGCAAGGTCGGCGCAGGCATAGACGGCACATGGAACTCTCAGCCCGACAAGGAATCCCTCGGCGACAAGTTCGGCGCTGCCAAGCTGCCCACCGTGAAGGTCGGCGACACCGACAAGCAGATCATCTCGCTGTTCGGTTACAAGTACATCGGCGTTAACTCGCACACCAAGTTCCAGCGTTCTTCTCAGATCCTTGCATACTACCTCGCAGGTCAGGATTGCCAGGAGCAGAGAGCGAAGGAAATCGGCTGGGGTCCCTCCAACATCGAGGCACAGAAGGCTGTTTCCGACGACCCGATCCTGAAGGCTGTTTCCGAGCAGTCCGAGAATGCTGTTCCGCAGGTCAACATCGCAGGTACCTTCTGGACCTCCTTCGGTACACTCGGCTCCGAGATGTACAAGGACGGCTGGAAGCCCGATGACAGAGACGCTACCAAGGCTCTGTGGGAAAAGACCGTAAAGAACGTTCGCGACGAATAAGCTTTACACACTGAATGAAAATCAACAATGGGGTGCCCCTCCTACGGGGCGCCCCGCCAATATCCTGATTTGCGTTTTCTATACACCAAACGAATAATGTTTTTTATTATATGGGAAACGTAAAAGGCATTATTAGTTTGGTGTTATATAATAAAACCAAAGAGAGATTTTCAGACATATTAAAGGAGAGTTTATATGACATATGTTGAATATAAACAGCTCAGCCCGTGGCAAAAGTTTACCTATAACTTTACCAAAACGATAAAAGCTCTGCCGGGTGGTTTGGCAAAGTTCTTTAAGGGAATTGGCATGGCGATCGTCAATTTCTTTGTCGGCATTGGCAAGGGTTTCAAATTCTACGGTACCACCTTTGTTAAGGGCGACTGGGCAACCAAGCTTTCCTATGTGATCTTTGGCTTCGGCAGCTTCCACAAGGGAAAGTATTATAAGGGCATTCTCTACTTTTTGGTTGAGTGCCTGTATGTGCTGTTTTTGATCTTCTTCGGCGCCGAGCAGCTGTACTGGCTGCCGACACTCGGTATCATCGAGCAGCACACCGAGATCATCGACGGCTTCCCCGTCGTCGTTCAGGGTCAAAGCTCCATGCAGATCCTGCTTTATGCGACGCTTACCCTGGTTGTCACGTTGGTGGTGTTCATCATCTACATCTCCAACATTAAGGATGCTTATTATCATCAGCAGCTCAAAGAAAGAGGAGAGAAACCCACTTCCCTCAAAACGGATGCGAAAGAGTTCCTCGACGGCAAATATCACATCACGCTGCTCTCTTTCCCGATCCTGATGATCTGCATTTTCAATATTCTTCCTTTGATCTTCATGATCCTGATCGCGTTCACCAACTACAACGGTACCGATCACATCAACCTCTTCGACTGGGTCGGCTTCCAGAACTTCGGAAACCTGCTCAACGTCGTTGACAGCGCCAAGAAGGCACAGACCTTCTTCGGCATCGCGGGCTGGACGCTCATCTGGGCGGTCGCCGCAACCTTCTCCAACTACATCCTCGGCATGATCGTGGCTCTGATGATCAACAAGAAGGGCATCAAGCTCAAGAGCGTGTTCAGAACCATGTTCGTTATCACCATCGCGGTTCCCCAGTTCGTATCGCTGCTGCTCATGAGCCAGCTGCTGGCTGAGGACGGCGCGTTCAACATGCTGCTCGCTTACTTCAACGGCGGCGTGAACCCGCACATCAACTTCCTGGGCGGCTCGGCGCTGACCGCGAGACTGACGGTCATCATCGTCAACTGCTGGGTCGGTATCCCGTACACCATCCTCTCGATGTCCGGTATCTTGATGAACATCCCCGAGGATCTGTATGAATCCGCCCGCATCGACGGCGCATCGCCGTTCAAGACCTTCACCAAGATCACGCTTCCCTACATGATCTTCGTTACCACACCGCAGTTGATCACCGCATTCGTCGGTAATATCAACAACTTCAACGTTATCTTCCTGTTGACAGGCGGTAACCCCTCCAACCCCGACTACTTCAACGCGGGCCACACGGATATCCTTGTCACATGGCTGTATAACCTGTCGATGGGCTCCGGTGTTCAGGACTACGGTCTCGCATCCGCCATCGGTATCTTGGTATTTATCATCTGCGCTACCCTCTCGCTGATTATCTACAACAATTCTAAGTCTATGAAGGATGAGGAGGCGTTCTCATGATAAAAAGTTATAAATTCAGAAGACACCTGTCCAATTTTATCATCTACCTCATTCTCGGCGTGATGTGTATCATTTGGATAATGCCGTTCGTATATCTGGTGCTCCACTCGCTCCGACTCGACGGCGGTGTCATCGACAACGGCGCGCTGCTGCCCAAGCAGCTGACCTTCCAGCACTACATCGACCTGTTCGCGGGCAACGCGCCCAGCGGCGCAGGCAAAGCGACCCTGTATTTCCCGCAGTGGTTCACCAACACCTTCATCGTGGCATGCTTCAGCTGCGTCATTTCGACCCTGTCGGTTCTGGCTGTTTCCTACACCTTCAGCCGTCTCCGCTTCGGCGTTCGTAAGACCCTGATGAATATCGCCATGATCCTGGGCATGTTCCCCGGCTTCATGACCATGATCGCGATGTACTACCTGCTCAAGATCATGCACCTCGACGGCACGCTCTTCGCACTCGTTCTGTGCTACAGCTGCGGCGCGGGTCTCGGCTTCCAAATCTCCAAGGGCTTCTTCGATACGATCCCGCGTGCACTTGACGAAGCGGCGACCATCGACGGCGCCACCAAGAACCAGATCTTCTGGAAGATCATCCTCCCGATGTCCAAGCCGATCGTTGTTTACACCGTTTTGACGGCGTTCATCGGACCGTGGACAGACTTCATCCTCGCCAAGATCATCATGGGCGACGACGTGTCCAAGTACACGGTTGCGATCGGTCTGCAGAAGATGATCTCGGCAGAATTCAGAAGCTCCTACTTCCAGCAGTTCATGGCGGGCTCGGTCGTGGTTGCGATCCCGATCACCCTGCTCTTCCTGAAGATGCAGAAGTACTATGTTGGCGGCGTCACCGCCGGCGGCGTAAAGGGATAATCCTGTTTTGCGCACAATTTCATAAGCTCAATCGGGGGCGGCAGTCTGTGGCTGCCGCCCTTCGTGGATAAACCGTGCCAATGGCAGCGGTTCCGTAAAGGATAACGATGAAAAAGCTATTATCTGTATTATTATGTGCGGCGCTTGCGGGCTGCTGCGTGCTGGCAGGCTGCGGCGAGGAGTCATCCAAGACGGACGGCGCCTCCTCCAAGACCGAAAGCGGCACCTCTAAGACCGAGAGCGGCACATCCGACGCGGAAAAGGTCAGCGACCCTATCGAGGGCGTCAAGGCGGAGGCATCCGCCGACAAATACCGCAACGTCTATCAGATCTTTACCCAGTCGTTCTGCGATTCCGACGGCGACGGCGTGGGCGATTTCAAGGGCATTATTTCTCAGCTCGACTACCTCAACGACGGCGACCCCAACGGGGGAGAGGACTTGGGCGTGGACGCGCTGTGGATGACCCCCATCAATCCGTCCGAATCCTACCACAAATACAGCGTGGAGGATTACTACAATGTCGACGAGAGCTTCGGCACGCTGGAGGACTTTGACAAGCTGGTGGAGGAGTGCCACAAGCGCGGCATCAATGTCATCCTCGATCTGGTGCTCAACCACATTTCCTACAAAAACCCCCTGTTCCTCGAGGCATGTGAGGAGGTCAAGCAGGGCAAGCTCGACGGCAAGGCGCAGTATTTTGAGTTCCACAAGCCCGACTACTACTCTCCGGATGTGCAGGTCGTGACCGTGGGCGACTATGTGTGCGAGGCGAATTTCTCGCCGACCATGCCCGAGTGGAACCTCAACTCCGAAAAGACCCGCGAGGAATTCACCAAGATCGCGAAGTTCTGGCTCGACCGCGGCGTCGACGGCTTCCGTCTTGACGCGGTGAAGTACTTTGCCAACAAGGACACCGACGGCGTAGCGTTCCTCAAATGGTTTGTCGACACCTGCCGCGGCATCAAATCCGACGTCTATCTCGTCGGCGAAGACTGGTCGGATGACTCAGAGATCAAGGACTTCTACGCGAGCGGCATCGACAGCCTGTTCGCGTTCCGCTTCGCGACAAGCTCGGGCGATATCTGCCAGTTCCTGTCGACCATGCAGGGACAGCAGCTCATCAAAAAGCTCGTCTCCTATGACGGCAAGATGAGCGAGGTGAACCCCGACTACATCAACGCAATGTTCCTGTCGAATCACGACCAGATCCGTATCGCCAACGCGCTGGAGGGCAAGGGCTTGGAGGCGGAAAAATTCGCCGCCAACATCTATATGCTCACGCCCGGCAACTCCTACACCTACTACGGCGAGGAGATCGGCATGACGGCGCCCGGCACCGACAGCGATAAATATTACCGCCTGCCGATGGTGTTTGACAGCGACAACCCGCAGGGCATCACCGTCGACGGCGCAAGCGCGGTGGATGCACCGACGGGCGGCGGCGTGAAGCAGCAGCTTTCCGACAAGAATTCCCTGCTGAACCACTACCGCAGGCTGATCACCGTCAAGCTCCAGAATCCCGAGATCGCGCGCGGCAGGATGACCAAGCAGGAGAACTTCGGCGACACCATGATCGGCGCCTACTACATCGAGAAGGACGACAGCAAGCTGCTGGTCATCCACAATTTCAGCCCCGACACGGAAAAGACGGTGGAGATCACCGACGACATGCTGAAAAATGCAGCTGTCTGTGCCGACCTGCTGCCCTCGGCGGATGCCAATCACCTGAGCATAAAGGACGGCAAGCTGACCCTTCCCGCCTACAGCTCGGTCATTTTGAAGTCCGCGGCATAAGCGGATCCCGACAGATAACCATACACAAGGGCGCAACCTCGAAATATGGCGCAACTACCAATTTTATGGTAAAGTATGCGAAATATTGATAAAACTTACCTAAAAATCCCTTGACACTGTCACCGATTTATGGTATCATCATCAATAGAGGGATTACGCTTTTGCGGCAATTCAAATGTATAATAATGAGGTGTGTTATGGACATTACAATCTTAACCAAGAGATACAGCACTCCGGGTTCTTCCAAGATCATCGGAACACTTCTTTTCCCGCTGGTATTTATCCTGATGCTGGCGATCCCCGTATTCGAGATGATTCCCGAAGCGTCGTATCTGAATGTATTCAATAATCAGGGCGTGCCCTCCGGCAGCTATGATTCCACCCAGTACACCATGTACACCATGATGAACAATGACTATCACAGCGGCGCCTGGATGGCATGGTTCATTGTTTTCGGCGTACTCTCCGTGATCTGCGGCATCGCGTTCCTCTGGATGAACAGAGCCAAGCTTGCGGCGATCCCCGCATCCATCCTGCTGGCAGAGGTCATCTTCTCCGTATTCCGCAGCCCCTTAAAGCTGTACACCGGCGCTGAGTACTGCAAGGCGATCAGCAAGGCGACCACCGACGGCGCCGACGGCTTCGTGCTCCGCTATGCGAACGGCGACAATTTTGAGATCTTCCGTACCCGCGGTTCCTATT
>CACZWQ010000073.1 GCA_902784855.1 uncultured Ruminococcus sp.
CCATTGTAACACGCCGGTATGCGTCAGACCCGCCACCACGACGAAGGTCGCGCCCAGAAGGAAGTTGGACAGCTCGCCGACGCCGCCCGAGGTGCCGAACGGGATGTGGATCAGGTTTTTCAGAAAGCAGATCGCCAGCGCCCACCAGGGTCCCAGCACAAAGGTGCCGATCAGCTCGGGAAGGTCGGAAAAATCGAGCTTGAGGAAGGACGGCACGATCGGGATGGAAAACTCGATGTACTGCAGGGCGACCGCGATCGCGGTCAGCATCGCGGTGACCGCAAGCTTCGTCGTCAACGTCTTTTGATTGGTTTTTGTCGCCATCATAACCACTCCTGATAATGAAATAAAACCCCGCTGCAAAAAGCAACGGGGCAAAATGCGAATCAACAGCCAATGCGGCTGCATGCCTTCTTTCATCCGGACTATAACCGTCGGTGCCTGAATTGCACAGGCTCGGCAGACAGCTTCCTGTCTGTTCGTGGACTATCACCACCGGTGGAGAATCTCACTCCGCCCCGAAGACTACCTTCACTATTTATTATATGGAAATGCGGAAAAATGTCAAGCATTATCTGCCGGACTGTGCCGTTTTTTCGAAGCGGCGCTTATGCCTGAATTGCCGCCAGCAGCGCTTCCGTCTTATCGGTCTGCTCCCATCTGACGCCCAGTTCTTCCCTGCCGAGGTGACCGTAGGCTGCGAGGGCGTAGTACTGCGGCTTTTGCAGCTCGAGCTGATTGATGATGGAGTTGGGACGGCAGTCGAACACCTTGTCCACCGCCGCGGTGAGCTGCTCATTGGTATACTGCGAGGTGCCGAACGCGTCGACCATGATCGACACGGGCTTGGCGACGCCGATGGCATAGGCGAGCTGTACCTCGCACTTTTCGGCGAGCCCTGCCGCGACGACGTTCTTCGCGATATAGCGCGCATAATACGCCGCGCTGCGGTCGACCTTCGTCGGGTCCTTGCCGCTGAACGCGCCGCCGCCGTGGCGGGAGAAGCCGCCGTAGGTATCGACAATGATCTTTCTGCCTGTCAGACCCGCGTCACCCACGGGACCGCCGATGACGAATCTGCCGGTGGGATTGACAAAGATCTTGGTATCGATAAAGAGCGCCTCGGGGATGATCGGTTTGATAACAAATTCGATCATATCCGCGCGGATCTGCTCGAGTGAGACGTCGGGGTCGTGCTGGGTGGAGACGACGACGGTATCGACGCGCACCGCCTTGCCGTCCTCATATTCCACCGTCACCTGTGTTTTTCCGTCGGGACGCAGATAGGGCAGCACGCCCTCCTTGCGCACCTTGGTCAGCTGCTTGGCGAGCTTGTGCGCCAGCGAGATGGGCAGCGGCATCAGCTCGGGCGTCTCGTTGCAGGCGTAACCGAACATCATGCCCTGATCGCCCGCACCGATCTGATTATTGATGTCGGTCTCGCCGTCCTTGAGCTCGTAGCTCTCGTTGACGCCCATGGCGATATCGGCGGACTGCGCGTCCAGCGAGGTCAGCACCGCGCAGCTGTTGCAGTCGAAGCCGTAGGCGGGGTCGTTGTAGCCGATGTCGTCGAGCACGCGGCGCGCGGTGGCGGCGACGTCCACGGAGGCGGTGGTAGAGATCTCTCCCATGATATGCACCACACCGGTGGTGACGGTGGTCTCACAGGCGACATGCGCCTTGCTGTCCTGCGCGAGGATGCTGTCGAGCACCGCGTCGGAAATTTTATCGCAGACCTTGTCGGGATGACCCTCGGTCACGGATTCGGATGTAAATAAAAACTTTGCCATTCCTGATTACTCCTTCCATAAAAAACGGCGCCCTTCGACCGAAAGGCGCCTCAAACTCTCATCTTCCGGTAAAACCGCAGGATTTAGCACCTTGCCATGCAGGTTGCCGGGCTTCACAGGGCCTGTTCCCTCCGCCGCTCTTGATAAGCAATTATTCAACCGGAGACTATTATATATGATTGCCCGAAAAATAGCAACCCTTTTTGCAAGATTTTTCGGGAATTAATTGTATTGCCGCGCAATTTGTGTTATAGTAAGAAAAAAACCAAAGGAGCGATCCCATGATTTACGATCTCAAAAACGAAAGCGCGGAGGTCATTCCGCACTTCAAGGGCGGCGACGGCTCATTTATCGCCAAGATCCATTCGGACGGCGTCAATAAGATCATTCACGGCACGCTGCCGCCGCAGTCGACCATCGGCAGGCACACCCACGAGGAAGACAGCGAGATCATCTTTATCCTCAGCGGACACGGCTCGGTGCTCGATGATGACGAGCTGCTGCCCTTAGAGGCGGGTCAGTGTCACTACTGCCCGCAGGGCCACAGCCACAGCCTGATCAACGACAGCAACGAGGAGCTGGTGTTCTTCGCCGTCGTGCCGAAAGCCTGAGCGCGCCTCAGGCTTTCACAAAGCAGCATGTAAAATCCGCGCTGCCGTCGCGCACAGCCACAGAGATCACATAGTCCGCAAACACCTTTGTTTTCATTTCATACACATGACCGTCCTCGACAAAGCGGTCGCCGCAGACATCGACGGTCTTTGCCGCGCGGTGAAAGCCCTTGCCCATACATTTGAGCAGGGCTTCTTTTTTTGTCCAAAATTCAAAAAACCGCCCCAAGCGGTCGCTTTCGGCGCGGATGCTTTCCTGCTCGGCGTTGGTAAAGACGACCCTGCCCGTCCGCAGCGGGTCGATCTGACGCACCTGCTCGATGTCGCAGCCGACCTCATGCGCCGACACCGCCAGCGCCGCCCAGTCGCCGCTGTGGGAAAGATTAAAGCACATGCCGTTCTCTGCCCGCGGTTTACCGAACGCATCGGTATAGACCGCGCTGTCTCCCAAGAACCGGCGCAAAAGCAGCCCTCCCGCGATACAGCGCTTTTTATCCGCGGGAAACCGGAACCGATTGGCTTTTTCGGCGCGGTCGGGTGAGATCAACAGCATGTGCTCCGAAGTGATATCGTTGATATTCATGAGATACAGCTTCATAATTTCACATGATCTCCAATATACTGTTGTATGGTCAGCCCTTGAGCTTGGCGATGCAGTCCTTGCAGATATGCTTGCCCTCAAAGGCAACGAGTTCCTCCTGCGCGTTGCAGAACACGCATTTATTCTCAGCCTTGCGGATCGTGATACACGCGTCGTCGGCGTTGATTTGCAGCATATCACCTGCATGGATGTTCAAGTGGCGGCGGATATCCTTGGAAATCACAATGCGCCCCGCCTTGTCGATCTCCCTGAAATTCGTATAAATCATCAGTTTTGCCTCCGTTTTGACATTTTACGCTATCGTTTATTGTATCATTTCTTGCGCTTTTTGTCAATTCTCCGCTCTTGTTTTTTGAAATATTGTTTTACTTGCGAAAGGAGGGCGATCATGCTCAATTTCATTTGGTGTTTTATTGTCATATTCAGTGTGATCTGCTCGATTTTTACCGGAAAGGCAGATGATCTGTCAAAAGCCTTTACCGACAGCACCGCCGATGCGATGACGCTGCTGATCACGCTTGCGGGCATCATTGGGCTGTGGTCGGGACTGATGAAGATCGCCGAACGCAGCGGGCTGAACGCCCTGCTCGCCAAGCTGTTCGCGCCGCTGCTGCACCGGCTGTTTCCGCGGCTGGACAGAGAAGGCGCGGCATTTGAGGCGATCACCATGAATATCAGCGCCAATCTTTTGGGGCTCGGCAACACCGCCACGCCCTTGGGGCTGCGGGCGATGAAGGAGCTGCACGCCCTGCACGGCGGAGAGGAAGCGAGCGACGAAATGGTGCTGTTCGTCGTGATGAACACCGCCTCGCTGCAGCTCATGCCGACGACGCTTGCCGCCCTGCGCCAGAGCAGCGGCAGCGCCGCGCCCTTTGAGATCCTCGTGCCGGTATGGCTGAGCTCGGCGGGCGCCTTGGCGGTGGCGCTGACGATCGCCGTCACGGGCAACCGTCTGAGAGAGCGGAAACGGAGGCGCCTATGAGCCTGATCATGCCCGCCTTCGCGGCGGTGATCTTGATTTACGGACTGATCAAGCGGGTGCCCGTGTTCGACACCTTTCTGGAGGGCGCACGAGAAGGGTTCCTGACGCTGTGGCAGATCGCGCCGACGATCCTCGGGCTGTTGTTCGCGGTCAGTCTGCTGCGGACCGGCGGCGCCACCGAGGTGCTCTGCCGGCTCCTGTCACCCGTCGCGCAGGCGGTGGGATTTCCCGCCGAGGTCGTGCCGATGGCGATGCTGCGCCCGGTCTCGGGCAGCGGCGCGACTGCGCTGTTGCTGTCCGTCTTTCGGGACTGCGGCCCCGACAGCTTTGCGGGGCGCGTCGCCTCGGTGCTGGCAGGCTCCAGCGAGACGACCTTTTTTGCCGTCACCATGTATTTCGGCAGTGTCGGCATCCGGAATGTCCGTCACACCCTGCTCGCCGCGATCGCCGCCGACCTGACGGCGATGGTGCTCAGCGCGGTGACGACGCGGCTGTTTTTGGGCTGAAACAAATCTGTAACTAATTCGTGTGAAAATCCTCTTGACATCGGAATATTACAGCAGGTAAAACCAATTGTGGAGAAGTTCGGCGCGGTCACCCCTGTGGAAAGAGCAATATTTTGTGCCAAACCCGTTTGTTCTGTCTATCAGCAGGTTTTTACCGCCTCTCTCGCACGCCCTGTTAACACTTTCAACAGAGTTTTCCACATCATATTGAAGAAAAGGAATTTTACTATTTGTATAACTTCTTCAAAAGAAATTTATATCTCCGCTTTTAATTCCCCATAAAAAATACATTTTTGTCATTCCGGGAGGGATCCGTTTGAACCGCAAATTGTTTTTGATGGAGCTCTTCGGCATCGGCGCGGTCGCTGTCTGCGCCTTTCCGATGCGCCGCCTGCACCAATGGGATCCCGGAGGACTGCTGGGCATTCTCTTCGGCGCGGTCAACAGCAGCCCGTGGGAATACGGCAAAACCCTGCTGATGCCCGCGCTGGTTTGGGGCGTGATCGAGGTGCTGACGCTGCGGCTGTCGGTGCATCGCTTCACGGTCGCCAAGACCGCCTCCCTCTATCTGCTCGGCGCCGGCTATCTGCTGCTGCGATCACTCGGCGTCGGGGAGCCTGCCGCGGCGACGGTGATGCTCGCCGCATCGGTGCTCCTGACCATGGCGCTTTACGGCGCGGAGGTGCCGCTGAAATGGGCGTTCGCGCCCGCGATCGTCCTGCTCTTCCTCTTCACGGCGCTCTATTTCAGCCTGACGCCCTTTCCGCCTCATCATCCCCTCTTCCGTGACAGCGCCACGGGCATGTACGGGATCATCCCGCCGCAGTATGACTACGGCGCCTCGGCGCTTGACGCCCGCTATTTGCGCTAAAAATCGTTTTTAATTCTTTTATGGAATATCAACAAACAGCCGTGTGTGGTATAATGATGATGTATGTAAATCAGTATCGACCGGATGTGAGGTTAGAAATATGAAAGACCGCAGCACAGAACCGAAGCCCGACGTGATCGCGGGCAGAAATCCCGTGAGCGAGGCGCTCCGCAGCGGCAGACCCATCGACAAGATCCTCGTGGCGCGCGGCGAAAAAAGCGGCGCCGTCGTGGGCATTCTCGCCAAGGCGCGCGACAGACAGATCCCCGTCAAGGAGGTCGACCGCACCAAGCTCGACTTTCTCAGCGGCATCGCTCCCCATCAGGGCATCATCGCCCTCGCCGCCGCCAAGGATTACTGCACGCTCGACGACATCCTCGCCTACGCGGAGGAACAAAACGAGCCGCCCTTCCTCGTCATTCTCGACGAGCTGGAGGATCCTCACAATCTCGGCGCGATCATCCGCACCGCCGAATGCACGGGCGTGCACGGCGTGATCGTTCCCAAACGGCGCAGCGCGAGCCTCAGCTACACGGTCGGCAAGGCGAGCGCAGGCGCGATTGAATATATGCGCGTGGCGCGCGTCACCAACATCGCCAAAACCATCGACGAGCTGAAAGCACGCGGCGTATGGGTCTACGGCGCCGACATGAACGGCACCGACTATCTCGACTGCGACCTGTCGGGCGCCTGCGCCATCGTCATCGGCAACGAGGGCAAGGGCATCTCGCGGCTGGTGCGCGAAAAATGCGACGTCATCGTCTCGCTCCCGATGAAGGGACATATCAACTCGCTCAACGCCTCCGTCGCGGCGGGTGTTTTGATGTACCATGCGCTGAAAGGCAGAAGCTAAGCGAAAGGACGTGAAAGCGTATGTCCGATTATGACAAGCACAACGAAAACGGGCATGAGGTCATCTCCATCCTTGACGGACTGCCCGAGGACGAGCAGATGAAGCTCAACGCGGAGCGGTACCGCGCCAAGCCCAAGATCGAGGATATTTTCAGCCATGCCGACAAGCGGGTGCGGCTGAAAAACGAAAGCCCGCTGGAGCTGGACGCCCCCGAGGGGGGCAGCGCGGACGAACAAACAGACGCCGGGCAGGCGTCCCTGCCGACGGACGGCGACGGCGAGGAAGCCATCGTCATCCCGCCGCCCGAGCCGGACCCCATCGTCACCCTCTCACCCGAATATGACGAAGATACCCGGTTCGCAGGCGAGGTGCTCGACGAACTGGAGCAGTTCCGCGACAATACCCAAATCGAGAGCATCGACTATATCGACCTCGGCAGCGAGGAGAAAGCCGACAAAGAAACCTCTCCCGCAGCAACAGACACGGCACCCGCAGAAGAAGAAGCGCCCGCAAAGACGGACAAGCCCGCCGAACGCATCGTCGCGAAGGTGCCCGTCTACCGCCCCAATGAACCGGATGACCTGATCAATGTCAAGGCGGGCAGGTTCTCCGACGTCTTAGCGCTCGAATACGAGGCATACATCCAAACCAAGAACCCCTCTATCCGCAGTCAGGTGCTGCGTCCCGTGATACGCCGCGAAAAGCCACAGCCGACACAGGAGAAGGACATCACCGACACCCAAGAAAA
>CACZWQ010000074.1 GCA_902784855.1 uncultured Ruminococcus sp.
CGACAATGTGATCGGCAGCGTCAACCCCATCAGCCGCAGGCAGCTGGCCTGGGCGGAAAGCCACGGTTTCGAGCGGCTGCACATCCGCCGCGAAAGCGTCGGCTACACCGCCTTTGCCATCTTCCGCACCCTGCTGATCGTGCTGGTCGGCTATGTGTTCGACGTGGCGCCCTCCTTTGAGGATGGCATGAACACCATCGCCCTGTTCTTTACCGGTCAGGACTTTGTCACGGGCATCGATCAGATCAACGCGCTGGGGCTGAATTATCAGGATTTCATCGTGCTGCTGATCGGCGGACTCGTCATGCTGGGCGTCAGCCTCCTGCAGGAGCATAACCCCGAGCAGGATCTCCGTCATCTGTTCGATGAAAAGCCCTTTATCCTGCGCGCCGCGCTGATTTATCTGGGCGTGATGGCAGTGGTGATTTTCGGCATCTACGGCTCCGGCTACAACGCCGCCGACTTTGTCTACATGCAGTTCTAATCACGAACGCGATTACGATAATCAGATGAAAAAGAAATCATATTTTACGCGCACCGTCAAAATCAGCTCCCTGATACTGGCGGTGCTGCTGTCTCTCCTGTTTTTACAGAACTATGGGCTGCGCAGACTTGACCACAACAGCCTCCGCCTCAACGGCTACTATCACGAGCAGCCGCAGTCGGTGGATGTGGTGCTGCTGGGCGCCAGCGAGATCTACACCGCCTTTTCCTCCTGCCGCGCCTATGAGCGCTTCGGCTTCACCAGCTACCCCTATGCGACGGAATCCATCACGGCGGCGGGAACGCTGACCGCGCTCAAGGAGATCGTGCGCACGCAAAAGCCCAAGCTGATTTTGATCGAGCCTAACGCCTTCCTCTACGGGCACGCCAAAAACGAAACCCACGAGGGGCATGTCCGCAAGCTGATCGACAACGTCCCGCTGAATCAAAACAAGATCGATTTCATCAGCCAAGTCATCAGCCCCGAGGAACAGCTCGAATACTACCTGCCGCTGATCAAGTACCACGGCACATGGACGGAGTACTTCGACTCCCCGGAGCCTGCGCGCAATTTGGTGACGACCATCCGGCAGGATCTGCGCGGCTTTTGTTACCTGAAGGGCTTTCGCACCACGACGGATATCTTCGAGCCGCGCCAGTACTTTTTCAACAGAAGGGTCGCCGCCGAGGATCACGAGCTGGCGCTGCACCCGGAGCTGGAGAAGAAGCTGACCGAGCTGCTCGACTACTGCAAGGCGCAGCAGCTGCGCGTCGCCTTTATCCGCATGCCGCACCTGATCACCAGCAAGACCTCGGACCGCGTCAGGCGCTCCAACAGCGCGGCGAAGCTCGTCCGCAGCTACGGCTATGACTATCTCAATCTGGAGCGGCAGTGGCGGCGCATCGGCATCGACCTGCAAAAGGATTTTTACAACTACGACCACCTCAACATCTACGGCACGGTCAAGATGACCGACTACATCGGCAAGCTGATCTGCGACAAATACGGCGTCGGCAGATCGGAGCTGACCGCCGAGCAGAAAAAGAACTGGGACGAATCGGCAAGGCAGTTTGAAAAGCTGACGCGCTACTGCGACGACCTCATCCAAAACAAGCACAAGGTCGTGCGCGTCATCGAGGACGTCGACACCCTCCAAGCCATACAGGAGTATTGAGCCACTAAAAAAGGCAGCCATTCGGCTGCCTTTTTTCAATGTCAAATTAAATGCCCAGAATCTTCTCGGACGACGAGACCAGACCCTCGCATACCTTTTCCGCCTCGTCCTTCGTCTTGCCGACGGCGGTGATGTAGAGCTTGATCTTCGGCTCGGTTCCGCTGGGACGGATGATGACCGCGTTGTCGTTCTCCAGATGGAGGGCGATCACGTTGGAGGTCGGCAGGGTCAGCTGCTCGACCGTGCCGGTCAGCAGATCGGTCTCGGTCTTGCGCTGATAGTCGCTGACCTTGACCACCTTGTAGCCGTCTACCGCCTCGGGCAGCTCGTCTCTGACCTGCTGCATCATCGCCGCCATCTTCTGCATGCCCGTCTCGCCCTCGAACTCAAAGGCGACGGTGCGGTTGAGATAGTAGCCGAATTCCTCGTACATCGCGTCGATGACCTGCGCGAGAGACTTGCCCTGCTTCTTGTAGTACGCCGCCATTTCCGCGACGAGCATGGAAGCGACGACCGCGTCCTTGTCGCGCACATAGGTGCCCTTGAGGTAGCCGTAGCTCTCCTCAAAGCCGAAGAGGTAGCGGTTCTCCTCGCCCTTCTTCTCGAGGTTGAGGATGACCTCGCCGATGTATTTGAAGCCCGTGAGCACGTTTTTCAGCTCACAGCCGTACTTCTCGCAGAGCTTGTTGATCAGCTTGGTGCTGACGATGGTCTTGACCACGACGGGCTTTTCGGGCAGGGTGCCCGCTTCCTTCATGCAGGAGAGGATGTAGTTGGTCAGCATGACGCCGTCCTCGTTGCCCGTGATCAGGCGGTAGCTGCCGTCATAGTCGCGCACGGCGATGCCGACACGGTCCGCGTCGGGGTCGGTGGCGAGCAGCAGGTCGGGCTGCACCTTCTCGCACAGCTCCAGGCCCTTTTGCAGCGCTTCCTTGATCTCGGGGTTGGGATAGGGACAGGTGGTGAAGTTGCCGTCGGGCAGCTCCTGCTCCGCGACGATGTCCACCTTCTCGACGCCGATGGTTTTCAGCACACGTCTGACCAGCTTGTTGCCGCAGCCGTTGAGCGGGGTGTAGACGATCTTGAGGTCGGCGCCCTTGCAGGTGCCGGGATTGACCTGCTGCTCCAGCACCTTCTCGAGGTAGCTGTCATAGACGCTGTCGTCCACATATTCGATCATGCCCGAAGCCAGCGCCTCGTCAAAATCGGCGATCTTGACGTCGTTGAACATGTCGAGCTTCTGGATCTCGTCATAAACGGCGGTCGCCGCCTCGTCGGTCATCTGGCAGCCGTCCTCGCCGTATGCCTTGTAGCCGTTGTACTTGGCGGGGTTGTGGCTGGCGGTGACCATGATGCCCGCCTGACACTTGAAATAGCGCACCAGATAGGACAGCACGGGCGTCGGCTCCAGCTCGCGGGTGATGTAGGTCTTGATGCCGTTGGCTGCCAGAACGCGCGCCGCCTCGATCATGAAGAGGTCAGCCTTGATGCGGCTGTCATGCGAGATCGCCACCGCGCCCTTGCCGTATTTGTTGAGCACGTAATTGGCAAGACCCTGCGTCGCCTGGCGCACGACATAGATATTCATGCGGTTGGTGCCCGCTCCGATCACGCCTCTGAGACCGGCTGTGCCGAATTTCAGAGAGGTGTAAAAGCGGTCGTTGATCTCTGTATCTTGATTCTCGATGCTTTTGAGTTCCTCGATCAGGTCTTTGTCTTCCGTGGCGTTTTCACACCAGATGTCATAAAGCTTACAATCGCCCATATTAGTCCCTCCGTTGTTAAAAAATTTTAAACTTGGCATGCCTTTTGCAGGTATACCGATACAATATAACTATAGCACATTCAGGCGGAAATTACAAGCGGTTTTTTCGCTTAAAGCGCCGCGGCTCAGCCGCTGACGAATGCGTATCCCGCGCGGCAGGTGCGGCTGTTGTAGCCCATGCTCTCCAGCTTCGGGAGCAGCCACGCCATATCCCACTTGGAATTCTTCGGCACATAGATATAGCGCGGGCGCTTGTCGGGGTTGATCGACCAGAATTCCTCCAGGCGACTGATGCTGTTTTGGTTTTCGCCCGACAGCCATGCCGAGTAGGTACCGTAGGGCATATCCGCCGCAAGGTACGTCCATGTCCGCTCGGTGAGGATGAGCAGGTTGTCCTCCTCCGCCTCCCAATACATCGACAGGTCGTCGTAGATCTCTTGGTACACCTGCGCGTTCTGCTCGCTTGTTTTCAGGCCCGCTGCGGGTCCCTCGGTGATCTCCGCCGTCAGGGCTTCCGGCTCGCCGTCCCAGAAGCAGTGGCGCGCCTTGGAGCCGATCTGGAACGCGCCCTGCATGCACAGCATGACCGCGACCGCGCCGATGCACAGCCGCCTGACCCACACGGCGTAGGTGATGTTGTCGGGCGACACGCGCATCTCGCGCAGCACCTGCGCCAAGAACATCAGGCTCGCCAGATTCACCGCCGCAAATCCCATGGCGATGACGTAGAAGCCCTGATTCGACGTGTAGTGCACGAAGAAGGAGTAGAGGATGCCTGTCACGAACACGCCCGCAAACAGCTCTCTCGGCTTATTCTCGCACAGGACGTAGGCGGTGATACCGATGAACACCAGCGGGAACATCACCGCGTTGTAGGACTTGTTGTGCAGGGTCGGCAGCAGCAGCATTTCGGTGTACATCACGATACAGGCGGTGATGAACAGGTAGACCGAGCGGTGCAGCCTGCGGCGGCGGTCGATCAGCATGACCAGCGCCATCGCGCAGTAGCTGTAGACGGCGTATTTGAAATGCGGCTGCATGTAGAATACGGATTTAAAGTAGCGTTCGACGATCACACCGAAGGCATTCGCCTTGTGCTCGGGGTCGTCCAGCATGTAGGGCAGGTTCTCGGCAATTCCGCCGATGCCGACGCGCGGCAGGGTGAACAGCAGGAACACCGCCGCGAGGGCGCTCACACCCGCCGTGAAGAGCAGGAAGGTGCGCGGGCGGAACATCTCGCTTTGGAGCGTGAGGCGCAGCTCTTTCTTTCTGAGAAGCTGATGCACGCCCATGCACGCGGCGTACAGCACCCATACCGTCGCCAGATAGGGACAGCACAGCACCGCGCCGGCAAAGCAGAGCCCGCTGACTATGATCTGCCATTTCTTTTGGTAGTCCGCCGTCGCCAGCAGCACGCCCGAGAGCGCGACCAGCCCAACGCCCATGGAGTCATAGCTGAGCGCCATGATGTTGTAGGGCGTGTAGAGGAAGAAGAGGACGCTTGCAATCACGGAGAGATAGCCGAAGCGGCGCAGCTTGAGATAGATCAGCACCGAAGCGCCGCAGTGAACGAATACATAGAAGATGCGCGCGCCGAGGATGATGCCGTCGGTGCCGCCCGTGATCATCGTAAAGAGCCAGCTGAAGGGCAATTGCAGGATCGAGCACATCTGCGAGAGGTTCCACTCGTCGCGGAAGAGCGCGTCGCCCTTGAGCAGGCGGTGCGGGATGGTGAGATAGAACGACTCGTCGTTGCCGCCGAAGCCGTAGCTGACCTTCCAGAACGAGAACAGCAGCGCGCCGCAGAGCAGGGCGACAAAGAGCAGATCCTGCCACTTTTGTCTGTCCGCACGCTCCCGCTGCGCGGCGGCATAGGCTTTTATTTTCTCCCAAAGAATCAAAATGCCATTTGCCAAGCTCGTGAGCAAATAGGAGCCCGCGAGCGAGAAGATGAAGCAGAGCGGCACCGCGACGAAATAGAGCGGCAGCTTGTCATAGATATCCTCGAACGCCTCGTTGATCCAGCTGTTGTAGATCAGCATGTCAAAGATGAACGAGAGCAGGTACATGCCGAACACCACGTCCGACACCTTCCACATCGCGGTGCGCACCACGGGGTGCCAGTTGTTCGCCCTGACGCGGCTGAGCAGCACGAAGAGCGGGACCGCGATAACATAGGACACCGCGCCGTACCAGTAGATCCACGAGCCTGCCTGGAACTTGCCGCCGTAGCTGCGGTACCAGCAGAACGCCGTGCACAAAAACAGGGAGATACCGAAGAATACCGAAAGCGAGCGCGTTTTCAGCCTGACGCCGTATTCGCGGATATAGCAGCCCGCAAAGTAGTAGGCGAGCGGGTACATCGAGCCCATCCAGAACGCGGGGATCAGCTTTTGATAGCCCTTGGTCTCGGAAATGGGGTTGAGCCACCAGTCGGCGGAGACAAAACGGAAGCTGTTGACCAGCGAGGGCAGGATGGCAAGAAAGATCATCGTCGCCACCAAGACCTGCTTTTTGCGCTTGGTGCCCAGCTTGTGATAGGCGAGGTTGAGGAAGGGCGCGATCAAAAACAGACCGATGTACATCTCCACATACCAGGCGTAGTTGGCGCCGGAGAAGTTGAAGATACTCAGCAGGTAGTCCTTCCAGCCGTATTGCTTGGACTCGCCGATGGCTTCCAGCATGCGCGAGAAGTTGAAGTTCTCAAACGCGGATTTTGCCTGCGGGTTGAGGTAGATCGACTTGAAGAACATGCAGACGATCGTCGCGAGCACAAAGACCGTCAGCGTCTTGCGGATGCCGCGGTAATAGTGCCGGCTGAGCGTCTTGTTGCTCATCAGGTAGCCCGTGAGGATGATGAACAGGGGCACGCACGCAGAGAACAGCACCTTCATCAGCACCATCAGGAAAATGAGCGGACCGTGCAGGCAGTCGAAATCGCCCGTCTGGATGTACTTGACGATGCCCTCGATGGGGCCGTAGCCCGTCACCGTCAGGTTGTAGAAGCCCAGCTTGACGTGGTTTTCAACCGTGTGCGAGGTGTGGTACAGAAAATGCACCGACATCACCAAAAATACCGCCACGATCCGTATGAGATCCATACTGCTGTCGCGGCGGTCGAGTTTTCTTTGAACCATGATACGCCCTCCGATTACAGTGATACAAATATACTATACCACACTCCCCCCAAAAAAACAAGCGCCCAAGGGCGCTTTCTCCGCGGGAACGTGACGGGAACGTGACGGGAACGTGACGTTCCATCCAATCCGCGGGAACGTGACGTTCCATCCAATCCGCGGGAACGTGACGTTCCATCCAATCCGCGGGAACGTGACGTTCCA
>CACZWQ010000075.1 GCA_902784855.1 uncultured Ruminococcus sp.
CTTAAAACCTAACCTAACTCACAATCGTCAGTTGCGTGGAATAAAATATGAAAAATGTGGATGGGTGGACAGATATGGAAGGATTTACAAAGAATGTTAATTCCACTGTGTAATTGAGGAAAATTGTTAAATCTGCCTTTCACATTCTTGCGAAAAGCTTTCTTGTATCGCTGTTGACGGAAAAACGCGATCATACCGCCCGAAACAGGGCGTTTCCATATTTCCACATCCCCTACTATTACTAATAAAATAAAAAGAAAGAAAAGATAGGAGAGTTATTTCCGTGAAGATTTCTTGTTTGCGGACTGATTTGGTGTCCGCCATTTCAAACGTATCGCGGGCGGTCTCGTCAAAAGCCTCCATCCCCGCCTTGGAGGGCGTTTTGATCAAGGCTTATGACAACAACCTGAATATCTCGGGCTATAACCTCGAGATCGGTATCACCACTGACGTGGAAGCGACAGTCAGACAGGAGGGAGAGATCGTCCTGAGCGCGCGGCTGTTTCTCGAGATCATCCGCAAGCTGCCCGAGGAGATCGTCACCATGGAGACCGACGACAGGATGGTGACCTATATCACCTGCGGACAGGTAGATTATCAGATCGTCGGCATGCCCTCGGTGGAATATCCCGACCTGCCGACCTTTCAGCAGACCGACGGCATCACCGTCAACGCGGGCATTCTCAAGGATATGATCCGCCGCACCGTCTACGCGGTCAGCGACAACACCGCTAAGCCGATCTACACAGGCTCGTTATACGAGATCGCCGACGGCATGCTGCACATCGTCGCGATTGACGGCTTCCGCATGGCGATCCGGAGCGAGAATGTGGACAGTGAAAGCAAAACCACCTTCGTTGTGCCGGGTAAGACCCAGCTGGAAGTATTAAAGCTGCTGACAGAGGACGATCACATGGTCGACATCATCGTCGGACAGCGTCACATCACCTTTAAAATTGACAGCTACAGCGTGATCTCACGCCTGATCGAGGGCACCTTCCTCGACTACCGGGCGACGGTGCCGTCGACCGCAAAGACCGAGCTGGTGATCAACACCAGAAAAATGATCGACTCGGTGGAGAGAATGTCGCTGCTCAACAGCGAAAGGGTACAGAGTCCCGTCAGATGTAAGTTCAAGGAAAATGAGATCCGCCTGTCTTGCGCCTCGGCAGTGGGAAGAGCGAACGACGTTATCAGCGTGCCGATCATCGGCGAGAGCGTCGAGATCGGCTTCAACAACCGCTACATGCTCGAAGCGCTGAAAAACACCGACACCGACGAGGTGAAGATGGTGCTCAACGGTCCCGTCTCGCCGATCGTGATCAAGCCGGTCAAGGGCGACAGCTTTTTGTGCATCGTGGTACCCGTGAGGTTGTCAAATGAAAACTGAGATCGTTCGGATAGACAGTGAATTCATCCGCCTGCAGGATCTGCTGAAGCTGAGCGGCATGTGCGCCACGGGCGGCATGGCAAAGATCGTGATACAAAACGGCGAGGTGCTCGTCAACGGTGCCGTCTGCACCATGCGCGGCAAAAAGATGCGCGCGGGCGACCGGGCACAATACGACGGCGTTGAAATAGAAGTAGCAGACATTGAGAGTTGAAAAAATCGGATTCAAGAATTTCCGCAATTTAAAGGATTGCGGATTGTATCCCTGCGAAGGCGTCAACGTGATATACGGCGACAATGCGCAGGGCAAAACCAATATGATTGAGGCGATGTGGCTGTTCTGCGGCGGACATTCCTTCCGCACGGCGCGCGACAGCGAGGTCATTCGCTGGGATAAGAGCTTTGCGGTGCTTGAGATGGATTTCTTCGGGCAGGGCAGGGAACAGTCGGCGAGGATCACCCTGAGCGGGAGAAAAAAGTCGGTCGCGATCAACGGCGTAGAGAAGAATTCCGCTTCGTCGCTGATTGAAAGATTCTGCGCCGTGGTATTTTCTCCCGGACATCTGAACCTGATCCAGCGGGGACCGGGTGAGCGGCGCCGGTTCATCGACAGCGCAATCTGCCGCGAAAAGCTGCAAAATGCGGTCATCCTCTCCAAGTATAACCGCATGCTCAACCAGCGCAACACACTGCTCAAGGATATCGCGCGCAAGCCTACGCTCGCGGATACGCTGGAGATCTGGGATCAGCAGCTGATCCACTACGGTTCCCTGCTGATACGCAAGCGACTCGACTACATGAAAATGCTCTCGGAAAAGGCGGCGGCATTTCACAGCGGCATTTCCAAGGGCAGGGAAGAGCTGCGCATCCGATATCTTTCGACCGAGGATGTGCTGCAGGAGGATGATTTGGATACCATCCGCAGCAAATTCGGAGAAAAGTTCAAAGCTAACCGAAAAAATGACATCCACCTCGGTGTGACCTTAGCGGGTCCGCACCGTGACGATATAGAAATACTGATCAACGGAAAAAATGCCAAGTCCTTTGCCTCTCAGGGGCAGCAGCGCAGCGCGGTGCTGTCGCTGAAGCTTGCCGAGGCGGCGGTGCTCAGAGAGCGCATGGGCGAGGAGCCGGTGATCCTGCTCGACGACGTGCTCTCGGAGCTGGACAACAGCCGGCAGGATTTTTTGCTCAACGAGTTGAAGGACTGTCAGGTGTTCATCACCTGCTGTGAAAGATCCAACAAGGAGCAGCTCCGCGACGGCAAGGTTTTCTTCGTCAAGGGCGGCGAGATCTTTCCGGAGGAGTAAACTTCCTAACGACCAAAATCAGCCATGTCACCGAGAGCGGCAGCGGTTGAGCTTCAATCGAACCCCGGACCCGCCGTTGAGCATTTGGGACAGGATACGGTGATCACGACCGATTCCATTGTGGCGATGTTTGATATCGACGCGTGCACCGTATCGAAAAAAACAAGAGACTTTCTGGCACAGGCGCAGAAGAACGGCGAGGTGGTCAACGTATCCTATGAATTGCCGCGCTCCTTTGTCGTCTGTCGCCGTAACGGGAAAAATACCGTGTATATCTCTCAGCTTTCGACCAAGACCTTGAAGCTGAGAAGTTTTGGATTGTAACGGTCCGTTCAGTAATCGAAACTATTTTGAGAGGTACAGTCATGAATCGAAAAAAGAAAAGATGTCCTTACTGCGGCAGACGCATGGGTTATTTTGCCGCCTATTCCAGCAGAAGAAAGGCGGAATACGTCTGTCCGCGCTGCGGAAAGGAAAGCCGCGTCGTGATCTCCAAGCTGATTATTCCGCTGTTCATCATCGTAGCGGTCATTTCACTCGCAATCATGGGCGTTTGGTTCTTCTTCAAATTGCTCAGCAACCCGTGGGGAATCGCGCTGGTTGCGGCGCCGTTGGTCATTTTCTGGATTTTCACGCCGAAGTTCGTCCATCTGGAGCCATTGAAGAAATACCAGAAATCCATGGAGGCAAAAAAGGCGGGCATCGAGTATTCCGACAACCTGACGGCGCTCGACTTTGACGACGAGGTCTCCTCGATGGAGAACAGCCTGCAATTCAAAATCAATTCCGATCTGTTCAATCAGATCAAATCGTCCCGTTCCTCCAGTAAGGAACAGGCGGAGAGCAAGGACATCGTCTCCGATTCCCGCGCCATGGAAAAGGACTATGAGGTCCCCGTCATTCAGAACGTCAGCGAGCGTCATGCGGGCACCTCGTCCGCACCGTTGAAAAAGCTGAGCGGCGAGGAAAAACGCACGGCGCGGTCACATCAGATATTTGAGGAAAAGAAGACTGAAAGCAAGCCTGCGGAGGAAGTGGAGAAGATTCTTCGGGAAAGAAGAAAAAATCAAAACAAATATTCCTCCGACAGAAGGTTTTAACTATGAAATGTTATCCGAAGCAGTCTGTCTGTCCGCACTGCGGCGCCATCTACCGCTATACGGACATGAAGGGACTGATGTGGAAAAAACAGGCGGCGTGCTATCACTGTCACAGAGAATTTGCCGTCAAGCGCAGGGGCATCATGATACTGACGCTGGAAATGCTGGCAGTATATGCACTGCTCGATCTGATATTGATCGGTGCGGTCCGGGGCGTCAGCCTGATCGGCATGTTCATCATCAATATGATACCCGCGCTGGCAGCGATCTTATTGATGCCTGCCTATGCGGAACTGCGAAAAATAAAAAAATGACGAATAACGGAGGATTATGTTTTGGATAATACGGAAATGATCGAAAAGACGGAAATGACCGAAAACATCGAAGCAACGGAAAACGGAATAGAGATCACCAAGGTGGAACAGGAATACGGCGCCGACGAGATACAGGTCTTGGAGGGGCTGGAGGCGGTCAGAAAGCGCCCGGGCATGTACATCGGCTCTACGGGACCGCGCGGCCTGCACCATCTGGTGTATGAGATCGTCGACAACTCCATCGACGAGGCGCTGGCGGGCTACTGCTCCAAGATCGACGTCGTGATCGAAAAGGGCGACATCATCCGCGTATCGGACGACGGCAGAGGCATCCCCGTCGGCATCAACAGCAAAACGGGTCTCCCCGCGGTGACGGTCGTCTTTACCGTACTGCACGCGGGCGGCAAGTTCGGCGGCGGCGGCTACAAGGTATCGGGCGGTCTGCACGGCGTCGGCGCGTCCGTCGTGAACGCGCTGTCCGAATGGCTGGAGGTCAAGGTCTGCGACGGAGAGAACGTCTACTTCCAGCGCTATGAGCGCGGCAAGATCATGAACGAGCTGACGGTCATCGGCAAGTCCGACGTCAAGGGCACCGAGGTGCGCTTCAAGGCTGACCCGCTGATTTTCCAAGAGACGACGGTCTATGAATACGCCGTGCTGGAGCGCCGCCTGCGCGAACAGGCATTTTTGAATGCGGGTGTGCACATCGAGCTGCGCGACGAGCGCGAGGACGAGATCATCAAAAATAACTTCCAGTATGAGGGCGGCATCAAGAGCTTCGTGGAGTACATCCACAAGAAGCGCTCGCTGGAGGTCATCCATCCCGACGTCATTTACTTCGCGTCCAAAAACGAAGAGGACACCATCGCGGTTGAGATCGCGATGCAATATAACGAGAGCTACAACGAGAACCTGCTCACCTTTGCCAATAACATCCATACCACCGACGGCGGTACGCATGAGGAGGGCTTCAAGCGCGCGCTGACCTATGTGATGAACGACTACGCGCGCAAGTTCGGCAAGCTCAAGGACAACGACAAAAACCTCAGCGGCGAGGATGTCCGCGAGGGTATCACCGCGATCATCAGCGTCAAGCTGAAGGAGGCGCAGTTTGAGGGACAGACCAAGGCAAAGCTCGGCAACACCGAGGTGCGCACGATGGTCGACAAGCTTCTGCGCGAAAAGCTGATGATCTATCTGGAAGAGAATCCCGCTGTCGCCAAGGCAATCTTTGACAAGGCGCTCGCCTCTGCCAGAGCGCGCGAGGCGGCGAGGAAGGCGCGCGAGAATGTCAGAAGAAAATCCGCGCTCGAATCCGCCCAGCTGCCCGGCAAGCTCGCCGACTGTCAGTCGCGCGACAGCAGCGAGACCGAGATCTTCATCGTCGAGGGTGACTCGGCAGGCGGCTCCGCCAAGGGCGGACGCGACCGCCGCATCCAGGCGATTCTGCCGTTGTGGGGCAAGATGCTCAACGTCGAGAAGGCGCGCATCGACAAGGTCTACGGCAACGACAAGCTCATGCCCGTCATCACGGCGCTGGGCACGGGCATCGGCGATGAATTCGATATTACCAAGCTGCGCTATGACAAGGTCATCATCATGGCGGATGCCGATGTCGACGGCTCGCACATCCGCACCCTGTTGCTGACGTTCTTTTTCCGTTACATGCGACCGCTGGTCGAGGCGGGTCATGTGTATATCGCGCAGCCGCCGCTCTACCGCATCACCAAGGGCAAGGAGCATAAATACGCGTATTCCGATATGGAGCGCGACCAGATCTTAGCGGGAATCGAGGGCAAGACCGAGATCCAGCGCTACAAGGGTCTCGGTGAGATGGACTCCGATCAATTGTGGGAGACGACCATGAATCCCGACTCGCGTCTCATGCTCCGCGTTGAGCTCAGCGACGCCGAGGAAGCGGACGAGACCTTCACCATCCTGATGGGAGACAAGGTGGAGCCGCGCCGCGAGTTCATCGAGAAAAATGCAAAGTATGTACAAAATCTTGACGTATAAAGAGGTAACGCCATGCATGCAAAATCTTATATCACCGTAAGATATGCGGAGACCGACCGCATGGGCATCGCCCATCACGCCAATTATCCGATCTGGTATGAGATCGGCAGGACCGATTATGTCAAGCTGTTCGGCACCACCTACAGCGACATGGAGGCGTCGGGCGTGATGACGCCCCTGCTCAACCTGACCTGCCATTTCGGCAGACCCGCGCAGTATGAGGACAGACTCATCGTGCGCACCTGGTGTATCCACCTGACGGCGGCGCGCATCGAATTCGCCTACACCGTCAAGAAAATCAACGACGACGGCACAGAGACAGAGCTGGGCTACGGCACGACCGAGCACGGCGTGGTGGACGCCAAGACCTTCCGCCCGTGCAATATGAAAAAACGCCTGCCGGAGTTATATGAAAAGATGAGCAGAAGCATTAAAATAGACAGTTGAACGGAAAATGAATTAGTAAAGACGAGGTAATGATATGGATGAACAGATGAAGGAAAAACGGATCATCGACGTCGATCTGCAAAACGAAATGCGCAAGAGCTTTCTGGACTATTCGATGAGCGTCATAGTCGCGCGCGCGCTGCCCGATGTGCGCGACGGCTTGAAGCCTGTTCACAGAAGGATTCTCTATACGATGTATGAGAGAGGTTTGGAGCCCTCCAAGCCCTATCACAAGTGCGCCGACACCGTCGGTTCCGTGCTGGGTGCCTATCATCCGCACGGCGACGCGTCTGTCTATGACGCGATGGTGCGCTTGGCACAGGACTTCTCGATGCGCTATATGCTGGTCGACGGTCACGGCAACTTCGGTTCTGTAGACGGCGACCCGCCTGCGGCATATCGTTATACGGAAGCGCGCATGAGCAAGATCTCGATGGATATGCTCACCGACATCGACAAGGACACGGTCGACTTCATTCCCAACTACGACGACCGTCTGAAAGAGCCGGTGGTGCTTCCCAGCCGATTCCCGAATCTGCTCGTCAACGGCTCCAGCGGCATCGCGGTCGGCATGGCGACAGAGATTCCGCCGCACAATCTCGGCGAGACCATCGACGCGGTCTGCGCCCTGATCGACAATCCCGACGCGGAGCTTGCCGAGCTGATGGAATGCCTGCCCGGACCCGACTTTCCGACGGGCGGCATCATCATGGGCAGAAGCGGCATCCGCGCCGCCTACGCCACGGGACGCGGCAAGATCACCGTCCGCGCCAAAACAGAGATCATCGAAGCCAAAAACGGCAGATATAAGATCATCGTCACCGAGCTGCCCTACAAGGTCAACAAGGCGCGCCTGATCGAGACCATCGCGAATCTGGTCAAGGACAAGCGCTTGGACGGCATTTCCAATATTGAAGATCACTCCGACCGCAGCGGCATGCATGTGGAGATCGACGTCAAGCGCGACGCTTCTCCGCAGATCGTGCTCAATCAGCTGTTCTCCTTCACGCAGTTGCAGGTGACCTTCGGCGCCATCATGCTCGCGATCGTCGACGGTCAGCCGAAGATTCTCACCCTCAAGGACATGCTGCGCTGCTACATCGACTTCCAAGAGGAGGTCATTCACCGCAGAACGCAGTTCAATCTGAAAAAAGCGATGGACAGAGCCCATATTCTGGAGGGCTTGAAGATCGCCATCGACTTCATTGACGAGGTCATCGCGATCATCCGCCGCAGTAAGGATCTGCCTACCGCCAGAACTGCTTTGATGGAGCGCTTCGGGCTGGATGAGATCCAGGCGAACGCGATCGTCCAGATGCGTCTGGGACAGCTCACCAATATGGAGCGCGCCAAGATCGAGGACGAGATTGCCGCGCTGCAAGCCAAAATCAAGGAATACAACGAGATCCTCGCCAGCGACACCAAAAAGCTGGAAATCGTCAAGGAGGAGCTGACCGCCATCCGCAACAAGTACGCCGACCCGCGCCGCACGGAGATCTGTGCCATCAGCGGCGAGGTGGACATCGAGGACTTGATCCCGCAGGAGGAATGCGTACTGACGCTGACGCAGTTCGGCTATGTCAAGCGTCTGGCGGCGGACACCTATAAATTACAGCGCCGCGGCGGCAGAGGCGTTTCGGGCATGTCCCGGCGCGAAGAGGACGTCGCCACGGAGATGTTCATCATTAATTCGCACGACTATGTGCTCTTCTTCACCGACAAGGGCAGGGTCTACCGCCTGAAATGCTACGAGGTGCCCGAGGGCACCCGCCAGTCAAAGGGCATCAATATCGCGAATCTCCTGCCGATCTCGCCCGATGAAAAGGTCACCTCAATGATCCGCGTGCCCGAATTTGACGAGGAGAAATTCTTGGTCATGGTCACGCGCAAGGGCATTATCAAGCGCATCGCCCTCAACGCCTATAACACGGCGCGCAAGGGCGGCTTGATCGCGCTCGAGCTCAACGAGGACGATCATCTGGCATGGGTGCGCATGACCGACGGTACGGCAAACGTGATCGTCGCGACCCGCTTGGGCGTTGCGATCCGCTTTCACGAGACCGACGTCCGTCCCATGGGCAGACTGGCGCGCGGCGTCAAGGCGCTCACCTTGAAGGAGGGCGACGAGGTCGTCGGCATGAGCGTCGTCCGTCAGAACGGTCTGGTGCTGACGGTCAGCGAGACGGGCTACGGCAGATTGTCAAATCCCGAGGACTACCGCATTCAGACAAGAGGCGGCAAGGGTCTTTTGAACTATCACATTGAAAAGTACGGCAAGGTCGCCGCCATCAAGGTAGTCGACCTCAACGACGACGTCATCATCATCTCGCAGGAGGGCATCATTATCCGCATCGCGGCGGCGTCCATCCGCGTCTGCTCGCGTCCGTCCAAGGGCGTGACCGTGATGAAGGTCGGCGAGGGAGACAGGGTCGTCACCTTGGCGCGTTCACCGCATGAGGAGGAGGCGGAAAACCTGCCCGACACCGAGCCGGAAGAGCCGGAGGAAGAGACAGACGGCGATATTCCGCAGGAAGAATGAAACAGATAACAAGCAAGGGGTTGGCGACTGCCAACCCCTGTTGTATTAATATGATTATCTGTTGAGGATATACCAGAACAGATTGACGATCAGCTGCCCGTAATAGACCGCCATCACGTCAAAGTCGAGCTTGTTTTGGTTTTTCAGCATGCCGTAGGAGACACCCATCAGAATATAGAGGATTGACCACACGATGGGAAACACTGCCCCCGGCGGCGATAACACGGGCTTTTCCAGCATGTCGTAGTCCATGAACATCGAGGTGACAAAGCCGACGATCGCGCCGAGCACGACGGGAACCAAAACCGCGACGATATAATTTTTAATTTTTTTCCAATTGATCGTTGCTGACATAATCAAACCACCCATACAAATGATATTTCCGTATTAGTATATGAGCGGTTGATCAAATTATGCTAAGGTGTCGGCGGAAATGCGGTGATAATCGTAGCCGTTATAGTTGAGCGTATCTCCCGTCACCGCATAGGTGGCGGTCTCGTGCTCCTCGGTTTTCATGATGTAGGTGCAGTCGAGCTTGCCATCGGCGGCGGAATAGGTGTAAAATGAGAAGGTGACGCCGAGGTGGTTGTTGTACATCACGCCGTCTCTGCCGAAGTAAAGCTGTTCGCCGTCATCGCCCTCCCAAGCGCCGATGAGTGTTTCATCGATGACGGGATTCTCGGGTGAAGCGGGAACGCTTTGGTACATCTCCTGCTTTTGCATGGTCGTGGTGGTATTGTCGCTGATGTTCGTGAGAGTGACGGTGTTTTTGTCCTTGGAAAAATCATAGGTATAGTCGCCGTCGAGCCCGAACATCAGCTGCGTGGTGAACACATCCTTGTTGTCCTTGACGCGCACCCCGTAGGTGCCGCAGAAGCCCATCGTGCCGATCAGCAGGCGCGCGACGTTCTTTCCGTCAAAATAGTAGGTAAAATGCTCCAGCTTGGCGCCTTCACCCTCGGTGATCTTCCAGAAGCCGGTGAACAGGTCGCCCGGTGAGGCGGGCTGATGCAGTGTATGCAAATCGATTTCCTTCACAAATGCGTCTGCAGCGGCAGCTGTTTCGGAAGGCGCTGTCGCGGGAGCGGTCGAAGCACTGTCGGGAGTAGACTGAGAGCTGTTGTCCTTGCCGCAGGCGGTCATGGACAGCGCCATGCACAAACCCAGACAGGCGGAAGCGAGCTTGATGAACTTGTTCATAGAAAACCTTCTTTTCACGTTAATGTATTTATTGTAGTATTTTACGCGAAAAAAGTCAACAATAAATGCAGCTTGTGATTTGAATATTACAAACAGTAAAAACTATGGAATAATATACGCATTGTTATTTTTTATACCCGAAAAAGCGAAAAAAAACCGAAGAAATGCAAAAAAGCTGTTGAACTGTGGGATTGGATTTGTTATAATGTAAGTTAATTCAAAAGAGGTTAGAATGGAGGAGAATTATGCTGAATACAGATTACAATGCAAAGTTCGGCAAAGAGGGACTCACCTTTGACGATGTCCTTCTGATTCCGGGGGAATCCCACGTTGAGCCGAAAAACGTCGACGTCACCACACACCTGACCAAGACCATCAAGCTCAACACACCGCTCATGACGGCGGCGATGGATACCGTTACCGAGACCGCGATGGCGATCGCGATCGCGCGTGAGGGCGGCGTGGGCATCATCCACAAGAACATGGCTGTTGAAAAGCAGGCGGACATGGTTGACCGCGTCAAGAGAAGTGAAAACGGCGTTATTGTCAATCCGTTTTTCCTTTCGCCCGAAAACACCGTCCGTGACGCGGACGCGCTGATGGGCAAGTACAAGATCTCCGGTGTGCCGATCTGCCGTGACGGCAAGCTGGTGGGCATCATCACCAACCGCGATATGCGCTTTATGACCGCCGAGGACTTTAACCAGCCGATCTCCAAGGTCATGACGCATGAACAGCTCGTGACGGCTCCCGTCGGTACCACCATGTTACAGGCGCAGGAAATTCTCCGCCATCATAAAATCGAAAAGCTCCCGATCGTGGGAAATGACGGCTCGCTCAAGGGCTTGATCACGATCAAGGATATCGAAAAAAGCGTGCAGTATCCCAACTCGGCGCGCGACGACAAGGGCAGACTTCTCTGCGGCGCGGCGATCGGCGCAACGCCCGACGTGCTCGACAGAGTGGCGGCGCTGCTGGAAGCGGACGTCGACGTCGTTGTGCTCGACTCGGCTCACGGTCACAATTCGAATGTCATCAACTCCGTGGCGAAGGTCAAGAAGGCATATCCCGACCTGCCGCTCGTCGCGGGCAATATCGCGACTGCCGAGGCGGCAAAGGCGTTGATCGACGCAGGCGCCGACGCGGTCAAGGTCGGTATCGGACCCGGCTCCATCTGCACCACCAGAATCGTCGCCGGTATCGGCGTGCCCCAGATCACCGCGATCTATGACGCGGCGTGCGAGGCGTCCAAATACGGTATCCCCGTCATCGCCGACGGCGGCATCAAATACAGCGGCGACATCGTCAAGGCGCTTGCCGCGGGCGGCAGCGTCGTCATGGTCGGCTCACTTGTTGCGGGCTGCGAGGAAAGCCCGGGCGAAAAGGAGATCTATCAGGGCAGACAGTTTAAGGTATACCGCGGCATGGGCAGCCTCGGCGCGATGGGCAAGGGCAGCGCCGACCGCTACTTCCAGGCGAGCAACCGCAAGTTCGTGCCCGAGGGCGTCGAGGGACGCGTGCCTTACAAGGGCTTGCTCTCCGACACGGTCTATCAGCTGATGGGCGGCTTGAAGGCAGGCATGGGTTACACCGGCTGCTTCAATATCGCGGAGCTGCATGACAAGGCGACCTTTGTCCGCATTTCGGGCGCGGGTCTCAGAGAAAGCCATCCCCACGACATCCAAATCACCAAAGAAGCCCCCAACTACTCCTACAACGGCTAGGAACGTGACGTTCCATCCAGTCCGCGCGTGCAAGGTTTGCATGAACGGTTGCCGTTAATGCCCGCGTCAGGACGTGAGAATCTATCATGGCGAAGCCAATTCATACCAACGGTAATTCATGGCGCAGCCAATTCATGACCGAAGGTCAATTCATTTTCGGCAGGTACTTTCCGATCACAGGACTGCTTAACGTATCTTCAAACAACACATAATAACGCGGGAATGATATGATATCATTCCCGCTGTTTTTTCACGCGCGACCTGCCCACCGTGGCAACGGTCATAGAAATTTCTGCAACATCGTATTGCATTTTGTTGATTATTATGGTATGATACAAATGAAGAAAAACGTTTGCAAACGTTGATATTGAGGAGTGATTTCTATGTACAGATTAGGCATTGACTTGGGCGGCACCAACATCGTAGCGGGCGTCGTTAACGAGGAATACAAGATCGTCGCGCGTGCCAGCTGCAAAACAGCGGTCCCGCGTCCCGAAAGTGAGATCTGCGACAGCATGGCGGAGGTCGCGCTCAAGGCGGTGGAGAAGGCAAAGCTGACCATGGACGACATCGAGTGCATCGGCATCGGCGTACCCGGCGCGGTCAATCCCAAGACGGGTGTGATCGAATACTCGGCGAACCTCTTCTTCCACAACTGGGAGGTCGTCAAGATGATGCAGGAGCGCCTGAACACCAAGGTGCTCATTGAGAACGACGCGAACGCGGCGGCACTGGGCGAGTTCCTTGCGGGCAGTGCCAAGGGCGCCAAGAACGCGGTCGCCATCACGCTGGGCACCGGCGTCGGCGGCGGCATCATCATCAACGGCAAGATCTACAGCGGCTCCAACTATGCGGGCGCCGAGCTGGGTCACATGGTCATCGTCAAGGACGGCAAGGAATGCGCCTGCGGCAGAAAAGGCTGCTGGGAGACCTATGCCTCCGCGACCGGTCTGATCAACATGACCAAGCAGAAGATCCTCTCCGAAAAGCTCGATTTCAGCTACATGCTCAAGCTCTGCGACGGAGACATCAACAAGGTCAACGGCAAAACCGCGTTTGACGCGATGGCGGACGGCGACCCCGCCGCGAAGGAAGTCGTCAACGAGTATGTCGGCTATCTGGCGACCGGTCTCGTCAATATCATCAACATCTTCCAGCCCGACGTTCTGTGTGTCGGCGGCGGCGTCTCCAATCAGGGCGAGAACCTGCTCGGACCCGTCCGTGCGATCGTAGAAGCGGAGCGCTACACCAAGCATAACGACAAGCAGACCGTTATCTGCAAGGCGACCCTCGGCAACGATGCAGGCATCATCGGTGCGGCATATCTCGACTGATTATCCATACGGTATGATTAAGGGGCAGCTTCGTCTTTGAAGCTGTCCTTTTTTCGGGACGATAAACGGGAAATCTTGATATCATGAAAAACTGAAAAGGAGAAAAATAAATGCGTTATTCCTATCGGACAAGGGGCGTATGCGCCATGGAGATCGACTTTGACCTCGAAGGCAACGTGGTGCGCAATATTGAATTCATCGGCGGCTGCAACGGTAATCTCAAGGCGATCGCCAAGCTGGTGGACGGCATGACCGTAGAGGAGATCGAGAAAAAGCTGCGCGGCAATACCTGCGGGCGAAAACCGACCTCCTGCGCCGATCAGCTCGCTGTCGCGGTCAGGCAGGCATATGACCGCCGATAATAATTACAAAAGAGTCACTTTTTGTTCATTCTTTTGCAATCTTTTTAATTTCACGATTTGCACAGTAAAATATTCGGAAAACGAATCAACCGCGGCGCAGCCGGCATATATTGTCGGGTAAACCGCGGTTTTCTCTATGCGTTTTGCATAAAAATCCGCGTATTCTTTCGTTTGACATCACAATAAAAAGTCGTTATAATCATAACAAAATGATTGCGAAAGGAGAAGCGCGATGAAGCTGTTTCCGGAAAAGCGGCAATTTGTCAAGCATTTTTGCGCCATGTCCGCCGTCATACTGATGATGTGCAGCTCTCTGTCGGCAGCGGCTGCGATGGCAAATGTCACGACGGGCGACGTCGGAGATGTGTCTGTTCAAAAAACAGCCAAGCCGTCGGCGTCCAATATCAAGCGGGTCATTCTCGACGTCAACGGCGAGCAGAGCACCATACTCTTTACAGGAGACACGGTCGAGGAGCTTCTGCGCTTTGCACATATAGAGGAAAAAGAGGACCGCATCGTCTTTCCTGATGTGAGTTCTCAGGTCACGCCCTTCATGGCGGTCACCGTGCGCGACGCCAAGCAGATCAGGCTGACGGCGGACGGCAAGACCCGCACAGTCAAGCTTGTCTGCGGCAGGCTGGACGACGCCCTTCGGCTGGCGGGAATCCCCCTGAGCGACGGAGACATCCTCAGCGAGCGACGCGACGCACAGGTGGCGGACATTGACTCCCTGACCATCCGGCGGGTTCCTTACGAAGAAACGCAGGCAGACAGAAAATAATTGAGAAAAAACAATTGATTTATTCGGAAGAATACGTTATAATAAGGGGCAGCACCGCACAAACGGGTGCTGCCCCCGATTATATATGAAAGGACATGACGATAATGAAAAGATTGATTGCACTGTTCCTTTGTCTCGGCGTATTGATGATGACAGCCTCGGGCTGCTTCGGAGCGGGACCGCAAAAGGAAGCGACGGGAGATGAGGCTGCCAACAAAAGTGTGAGCGCCTACAAGAATACATACACGGATATGCTCAACTATCTCGCCGCGTGGGGCTATATCAACCCGCGCGAGAAAAATAAAGACATCACCTACACCGAAATGCAGGCGGATCTGATCGGTGCAAAGCAGGGCAGACGCTTCACTGCCGAGCATACCAAGGATACCGTCATCGAGCTTTACGAATATGATTTGAAGGCGCTCAACGCGACTGCCGACGAGGTGAGAAGCGCGGTGGAGAAGAACGGCACCTTCCAAAACCTGTTTGACGAGACGGTAGAGAATGTCTACCTCTCCAAAAACAAGCGCTACATGATGATCTACAACGACAAAACCATCAACAAGGACACCAAGGAAACCGACGACAATTATAAGGCAAGGCAGGAGGTCGTCGAGAAGTTCACGGAGTTTGACAAATAAAAACAGACTGAGAGCAGGGAAATATTACCCTGCTCTTTTGTTTGATAAGATACAGTATAGTAGCATACTAAAGTGTCATACTATATATAGTGATAGAAACCGTAATAATTTGCCAAGAGACACAATTCAAAAAAATTTGAAAAAATTTTGAAAAAAGGGTTGACATTTGAGGCTTTAGGTATTATAATAGCAAATGTTCGGTCGACAACAACGGCTCACACGAGTGTGAACAATCACCAAGAAAGTGAGCAAGATGTTGTATAAACTGAACAAAGGACCTTGAAAATTAAACAACGAAAAGAAAGAAACCCGTAATGACTTTGAGTAAAGATACTCAAACAATTACAGTGCGTACACACAAGAAAATGTAATTCACGAACGTGTCAGCAATGATAAGTTCTGAATAGAGATTAAAAGCTCTAAGATTTTAACGCGCAAGCGTTGAGATACAAATTTTAGAGAGTTTGATCCTGGCTCAGGACGAACGCTGGCGGCGTGCCTAACACATGCAAGTCGAACGGAGCTGAGGAGCTTGCTCCTTAGCTTAGTGGCGGACGGGTGAGTAACGCGTGAGTAACCTGCCTCTGAGAGGGGAATAACGTTCTGAAAAGAACGCTAATACCGCATAACGTATTGAAGCCGCATGACTTTGATACCAAAGATTTTATCGCTCGGAGATGGACTCGCGTCCGATTAGCTTGTTGGTGAGGTAACGGCTCACCAAGGCGACGATCGGTAGCCGGACTGAGAGGTTGATCGGCCACATTGGGACTGAGACACGGCCCAGACTCCTACGGGAGGCAGCAGTGGGGGATATTGCGCAATGGG
>CACZWQ010000076.1 GCA_902784855.1 uncultured Ruminococcus sp.
AATAGGAGGACGGGGCTCGAAGGCGAGCGGCAGAAAACAGTCCGGTGGACTGTTTTCCGCGAGAGCGTTACGCGAAGCTCACGGTTTTCACACGCCGCAGAAAGTCCCCAAACCTGACCCTCACGATCAACAACGTCACGCTCGTCCAGAAGGGCGGTCCCAATATGTTCTACGGATACGGCGACGGCGAAGCGACGCTCAACCACTGCCAATGCAGCTACGCCGCGGAAAACATCCACAGCCCCGAAACCGAGACAGGAACCTACGGCGCCATTCATTTCAGCTACGATTTCACCGACAGCGTGCTTACACATATCTGAGCATAAAGCAAGCCCCGACAACCCGTCGGGGCTTTTGCCGTTCGTGTTCCGTGAGCGAATGATGAAATCTTGCACAGTGCTCATGCCGCATTTTCATCGGTATGCCGAAAATCTTTTGAACTTATTTGTAAAAAACAAAAATAGATATAGACAATATCCGAATCTTTTGGTATGATGTTAGTACAGCGATCGGAATGATATGACAACGATGATGAGGTGATTATATGAGCAACTTTATTCTTTCCTGTGAGTCCACAGTCGATATGCCGTTTTCACGGGTCAACGCGCGCGGTATTCCCGTTCTGTTCTACACTTACACGGTTGCCGGCAAGGAATACACGGACGACATGGATCGTGACCCCCAAGCGTTGCCGAGATTTTACGAAATGCTGCAAAAGGAGATCCCCTCCACCTCGCAGCTCAACGAGTACCAGTATATTGATTTCTTTACCGAGCTTTTGGAAAAGGGCGACGTGCTGCACATCGTGTTCGGCACGGGCATGACGAAGTCCATGCAGGGCGCCGAGTCCGCCGCGGAAAAGCTGCGCCTCAAGTTCCCCGAGCGCAAGCTGATCGTCATCGACTCGCTGTGCAGCTCCGCGGGCTATGGTCTGCTCGTGGACGGCGCTGCCGATCTGCGCGACGCGGGCAAGTCCATCGAGGAGGTCGCCGCGTGGACGGACAAGGAGCGCCATCGGGTGCACCATCAGTTCTTTTCGACCGATCTGAAATATTTCCGCCGCAGCGGACGCATGTCCGGTGCAACGGCGACAGTTGCGTCGATCCTCAATATCTGTCCCATCCTCCGTCTGGACGACAAGGGCAAGATCATCGCCTATGACAAGGTGCGCGGCAAGCGCAACGCGATCAACTATATCATGAACAAGATGGCGGCGCATGCCGTCGGCGGCGAGAATTACAGCGGCAAGGTCTTTATCAGCCACGCCAATGTGCCGGAGGACGCCAAGGCGACCAAGAAAGCCATCGAGGAGCGGTTCCGCAAGATCGACGGCGAGGTGCAGGTATTTAACATCGGCACCATCATCGCCTCCCATACGGGTCCAGGTACCGTCGCGGTATTCTTCTTCGGCGACGCAAGAGAATAGTCTTCCTTCGAAAAATGCATGATGAATAAAAGCAGCCCCACGTTATGCTTTGTCATAACGCGGGGTATTTTTGTCCTCCCGTTGCCACGGGAGGGGAAAGGGCGTCGATTTTATCCCGCGTTATAGCGCGGGCATTGAAGGTGACCGTTGATGCACACACTTTCACGCGCGGAATGACCCCCGCGTCACGCGGGCGCGGATTGGGTCAAGCGTCACGCTTGCGGGGGGGAGGGGGCGTCGATAAAGTGCTTGATGATGTCCTGACGGGTGACGATGCCGATGAAGGTGCCCCAGTCGTCGACGACCGGGACGAAGTTTTGATGTACGGCGCGGCGGAGCAGCTCATCCATGCTGACGTCGATCTTCACCGCAGGATTGAACTCCCGGCGGATGATGTCGCTGACGCGGTGCTTTTCCTTCTCGGTGATTGCGTTGTTGCGCAGGTCGACGATGTAGTAGAGAAAGTCGCCCTCGCTGACGGTTCCGACATACTTGCCGTCGTCGCTGATGACGGGGATGGCGGTGTAGCTGTGCGCGCGCATTTTTTCCAGCCCTTGGCGCAGGGTGTTGTTTTCGTAGATGTATTTTACCGTTTCCTTCGGTTTCAATAACATCAGTACGTTCATGTTCGTTGCCTCTCTTTGTTATTTAGGTATGACGCATTTGACGATGTACAGCTCGCCGATCAGGTAGACGATGCCGAAGCTGACCAGCAGGGTGTTGACCTGCAGGATCCCGCTCATGATCGCGGCGGCGGCGCTGACGGCGACGATCAGGTTGGCAAGCCACCTGCTGCTGCGGCGGAAAAAGAGGAGCCACAGCGCCCAGTAGAGGATGACCAGCGCAGAGGTGAGTATCAGCCAAAAGCGCATCATCAGCTCCTTGGGTTCGGTAAAGCCCTTTTCCAGTACGCCGATGTGCACGGACATCAGCAGCAGCACGCCGAGCCTGCCCATCCGGTCAAGGATGACCATCCCCTTGTTGGGGCAGTCGCCCGGGTCTGTCGGGTGCCTGCGTCGGTATAAGATATGCGGCAGAGCCAGCAGGATCGCAAATGCCAGCCCGTAAAAGTTGAATAATTCGTTCATATTTCGTTCAGGTTAAGGTTTGTGGGTTTTCATGATGATTGATAACTCTATTCTATCACAGATCGGCGGGAAATACAATCGACAAAAATAAGATTCTGTCGGTCCGGTGAGCCGGATGGCGGCGGGGAATGGTTACAAGTTTGTAGTTGCAAAAAGGGATTGGAAGTTGTATGATAGTATTGATACCATATCCTAGGGGTCGGTGTACTTGGAAACACAGAAAAAGAAATTCAAAATCAGCGGGTCCGTGGCCTTTAACGTCATCGTTGCCGTGATGACGGTCATCCTGCTGGTTTACTTTATATTCTCCGACGGCGGCGTGATCGACCTGCTCCGCTCGCGCGAGGGCATCGTGACATGGCTTTTGGTGCTCGGACTGGTGGTGTTCGATCTGAACATCATCGTCGACGCCTGCGTCACCCTTATTTATCTGCGGTCGCAGTATCCGCGGGTGCGGTTCATCGACGCGCTCAAAATCAGCTGCGTGGGCGTTTTTTTCAGCGCGATCACCCCTTCCAGCACGGGCGGACAGCCGATGCAGCTCTATTTGATGTCCAAGATGAAGATCGGCGTGGGCTTCGGCTCCGCTTGCATGACGCAGAAATTCATCGTCTATCAGTTCGTCACCATGGCGTTCAGCATTTTTGCCATCGTGGCGCGGTTCGGGCTGTTCAGTCAGGCGTTTCAGGGCTTTTGGGCGTCGGCGTTCATCGTGCTGGGCTTTTTGGTGCAGCTGGGGCTGACGGCGGTGCTGCTGATCGTCTGCTTCTCGGAGCGGCTGACAGGCAAGCTGCTGTGGCTCATCACCAAGATCCTGCGCAAGCTCAAGGTGAAGGACTCCGACAGAAAGATCTCCAAGCTCAATCAGGAATTCCGCATGTTCCTCGATTCCAACCGCATGCTCATGCAGAAGAAAAAGCGCGTCGTGACGATCTACGCGCTGGTGTTCGTGCAGGTGCTGCTGATCCTCTCGGTGCCGTATTTCATCTACCTCGCCTTTGATATCCCGAAGATGGCGCACGCCATGGGTCAGCCCGTCGGCAGCTGGTTCGATTTCATTTGTATCCAGTCCTTCGTGCTGTTCACCTCGAATCTGATCCCGCTCCCGGGTGCTTCGGGCGGCGCCGAGGCGGCGTTCGCGCTCTATTACGGCAGCTTCTTCACCATCAAGACAAAGCCCGCCATCGTCGCATGGCGCTTCATCACCTACTACGGCTCGCTCATTCTCACGGCGCCGTTCTCCTACTTCACCAAGGGACACAAGCAAAAGGCAAAGCAGCTCGAGAACGAGGTCAACGAGGTCATCGAGCAGAACGCCGACTTGGAATACACCGATGCATGATCCATATCATATAAAATAAAACGAGACCGGCTCTTACCTTTTAAGCCGGTCTCTTTCCTATTTGCCGTCAATGCCCGTGAATCACGGCGCATTGGTCAGGATATCCTTTGTAACAGTGCGATCGCCTTTGCCGCGTCGGCCGCTTTGAATACCGCCGTACCGGCGACGCAGACATCCACGCCCGCTGCGGCAGCCTGCGCGATGGTGGCTTCGCCGATGCCGCCGTCCGCTTCAATCAGCAGCTCCAAGCCGCGGCGCGCGCATTCCGCCTTGATGGCGCCCACCTTCGGCAGCATGTCCGCCATGAAGGACTGACCGCCGAAGCCCGGCTCAACGGTCATCACGAGCACGAGCGCGAGCTTGTCCAGATAGGGGAACACCGCCTCGGCAGGGGTGCCGGGCTTGATGACGAGACCGGGTAGAATGCCGCGGCTCTTGATTTTGTCGATCGTCTTGTCGATGTCCGAGTCGCACTCGACGTGAAAGGTGATGATATCGGCGCCCGCGTCGGCAAAGTCGTCGATGTATTTGAGCGGGTCGGAGATCATCAGGTGCACGTCGAAGGGCTTGTCGGTGTAGGGGCGCACCCATTTGATGACCGGCGCGCCGAAGGTGATGTTGGGGACGAAGTGGCCGTCCATGACATCGAGATGCATCCAGTCGGCACCGGCTTCATCCATCCGCTTGATTTCCGCGCCCATGGCGGAGAAGTCACAGGAGAGCAGTGAGGGAGCTATTTTCATCGTAAAAACCACCTTTTATTTGATAAAGAAATAACGGCTGCCGGGGTCAAGGCTTCTGGATGGCGGGGGCGATGATGGCGGCTGCCGCCCAGAAGATGGCGTAGATCATGACCTCCATCGAGCCCATCACGCCGACGCCCGCGTAGAGCACCAGCGGCACGGCGATCACCAGCCCGAGGATGACCGCGATCAGCTGAATGACGATCGCGAGCGAAATATTCTGCTTGATCTTGACGCAGCCCGATACGGCACGCGCCAGTCCCGCCGCCTTGCCGCGGGTAATCAGATAGGAGCGCGACTGTTCCTCGGTGACGCTCTGCGCCTCGCGGAGCACGTTGCCCAAGCCGGTAGGCAGCACGCGGATGCTGCGGTAAAACAGGTTATACAGATTCGCCACCAGATCTTCGGTGACGTTATAGTCGGTTGTGCGGATCAAAAAGCTGATGCCGTTCGCCTCGGCGCGCTGCATCTCGCTTTTCAGCTCGGGGTCGGCGTGATAGCAGGTCACGAGGATCGCGGCGAGATTGCCCGCGCGGGACAGATAGGTCACCTGCTTGCCGCCCTCGGTGTACCGCTCCTCGGAATCGTCGAGCGGCACGCGCACGCGGTATTTTTCCATCAGCTTGCGCGAGCCGACGAGGATGCGTTCGCCGTCGATCCAGCCGACCAAGCCCAGTCCGTCCTCGTAGAGCACGCTTTCCACCTCGGGAAGCGTTTCGTTGGTCTCGCTGACCACGGATTCAAAGGCGTTCGCGATCGGGTTCTGCGCCTCCTTGAGCACGGCGATGCCGCAGAGCAGCGACTCGTCGACGTTATAGGATTCAAAGGTGCGGATGCCCTCCAAGTCGATCGACTCGGCGGGGAACAGCTCGCCCGCGTCGAGCATGACGGCGGTGGTGTCGCAGAACTGTTTGATGGAGGGATACCCCGCCATCATCGCGCCGTAGCCGTGCAGCGACTTGCACAGCTTGCGCACCGGCACATTAACTGCCAGCAGCGTGGATATCGGGATGGACAGCGCCGAAATCAGTGCCAGAGCGCTGCACGCGTCGGCAAAGGACGCCTTGATCAGCCCGTAGAGCAGCGCTGCGCCGAGCGCGATCGCCGTGGTGACGGGCGCCAGCTTGGACGCGAGGTCCTCGCTCGGGTCGGGCGCATAGGAGATCTTCAAAAAGTTGGAGGGGAATTTCGTCTTGTGCTGATAGGCGATCAGGTTCTGCTCGGATATCGCGCCGTTGAGCATTTTATTTGCGACGCTTTCGTCATTGTAGATCTTCGCGGCGTATTTCTGCCCCTTGGACGAGATGAAACGGAAGTTGTCCTTGACGCGCAGCACCATCATCAGCTTGCCGGCGTTGTTCGCGAAGAATGCCAGCAGCACGATCACGCAGTAGTAGTTGACGCTGAACTTGGACATATCGCCCAGCAGTCCGAAGAAGGTGGCGACGGCTTGCAGCAGCGCGGCGCTGCCGGCGACGGCGACCGCCGTGTCGGAATTGCCCTTGAACTTTGTCAGCGGCGACAATCCGTTGACCATCGCCACGCGGTTGAGCGCCACGGACGAGCCGGTCAGCAGCAGATTGAATACCGCATAGGCGGCGGGCGCGACGGGGATCGCCGAGATGATCGCGTCGGGGAAGATGCGGACGATGAAGGTGAGGATCACCGAGACCAGCGCGATCACGCCCGAGATCAGGCTGCG
>CACZWQ010000077.1 GCA_902784855.1 uncultured Ruminococcus sp.
GATCGGGCTGACGGTCGTCGCCCTCGGCACCTCGCTGCCCGAGCTGGTGACCTCGATCGTCGCCTCGCGCAAGGGAGAAAACGCCTTGGCGGTCGGCAACGTCGTCGGCTCGAATCTGTTCAATCTGCTGCTGATCCTCGGCGTTTCCGCCACGATCCACCCCATCGCGGTCAACTTCGCCTCGGTGCTCGATCTGGGGATACTGATCGTCGTTTCGGTGATCACCCTTCTGTTCTGTCTCACCAAGCGGATCAGCCGCGTCGAGGGCGCAGTGATGGTGCTCCTCTACGCATCGACCATAGCCTTTGCCATCCTACGTCTACGGCTGTAGCAGCAATCCGCGCGTGAAGCGTTCGCAGGAATGGAAAGGTTATTATCCCGCGTGCGCCATGGGCGCTTTCTCCGCACAACAAACGTTTGTAATAAGGGACAGAAAAAAGCCCGCGTTTATAGCGCGGGCTTGAATTTTGCCGTCAAAAAAACCTTTCACGCGCGGATTGGGTGCAACGTCACGCTGCCGGAAACGTTCTGCCAAGAATGAATTGGCTGCGCCATGAATTGCCTTCGGCATGAATTGACCTTTGGTCATGAATTGGCTGCGCCATTGTTATTTCCCGCATCAGAACGCGGGACAATAACCTTTCCGTTAATGCGAACGCTTCACGCGCGGATTGCTGCTACAGCCGTAGGCAGTTGATGTCTTTTTCGTTCCACCTTCCTGTTTGGGCGTAGGTGACGCATTTGGCGCCGCCTCGGCACAGGTCGGCGTATTGGCAGGCGCGGCAGCCGTCGGGAACGGGGCATTCCCGGAGCGAGCGCAGGATCGGGCTGTCGCGGTAGATTTCAAGCAGCGACTGCTCATGCACGTTGCCTGCGATCAGCGGCAGCCTGCGGCAGGGCATGACCGTGCCGTCCGCCAGCAGCGCCAGCAGCGTGCTGCCCGCCGTGCAGCGGTAGATGTGCTTCTCGTCACAGGGCAGAAATTGCAGCGCGCGCACGCAGCTGACCATGCCCTGACGGCTCAGGCGCGCCGCCTGACGGCAGAGCTTGCGGTACTCGTCGCTCGTCAGCGAAAGGCGGTTGATGTCCTCGTCGGCGGGAATGACCACGCGGTCAAACCACAGCTTGTCCGCGCCCGCGATCTCGCAAATCTCCGCAAGCTTCCTCAGCTCACGGCGGTTCTCGCGCTGGGCGGTGAAGGAGACGCTCACAAAATGCCCCTGTGCGCGCAGCGCTTCGATCCCGTCGAGTGCCGCGCGAAAGCTGCCCTTGCCGCGGATCGCTTCATGCACCCTTTCCGCACCGTCCAAGCTGACCTGCACATACTGCACGCCCGCGCGGCGCAGGTCGCGCGCCTCCTGCCGCCCGATCAGGGTGCCGTTGGTCAGCACGGCGGTCGTGATCTGCCGCCGCCGCGCTTCCTCCAGCAGCCAAAACAGGTCGCGGTGGAGCAGCGGCTCGCCTCCCGTGATGTTGAGGTGTCCCCGAAAGCGGCAGGCTTGCAGCATGGCTTCATATTGGTCTAGCACCCGCGCAAGTGCTGCGCGGTCGGAAAAGGCGGAATAATCCTCTTGATAGCAGTGCTTGCAGCGCAGGTTGCAGCGGTGCGTGATGTGCCACTGCAGCGTGAATTCGGGATAATGCGGTGTCATGGCTCAGAACGACGAGCTGCCGCCGCTGCCGCAGCCGCCGCCACCGCCGCTGCTGCCGCAGCCGCTTCCGCAGCCGCTTCCGCAACCGCCGCCTCCGCTGCTGCTTCCGCCGCCGCCTCCGCTGCTGCTTCCGCCGCCGCCTCCGCCGCGCAGGACTATGGAGCCGAATATCTTCATCAAGCCCCACAGCACCTTCGGCACGCGTCCCGCCTCGCGGTGGGTCGACATGTGCTGCACGGTCGCCTTTTGACAGACCGCCACGGGCTGCTTCGGCACCTCGACCTGCCTGACCGTCTCGATCAGCGGGTTCGAGCGCGTGGAGAACGCCGCGGCGAGGGAGGCGATGACGCCTGCCATCAGCGCCAGAATCACATAGCCCGCGTACTTCATCGGCTCGGGGATGATGCCGCCCGTGATGACCGTGAGCATCTGGTCAAAGGCTTCCTCAGCCGCCTGACTGTAATTCTGCGAGGAGGCGTAGTGCTTGACGTTGTCGGTGATCGAGCGCGCCTTGGACGCGTTGACGTACTGCTCCATGAAACCGTAGGTCTGGATGGTCAGCTTGCGGATGTTCATGTTGATGACAAAAATTGCCGCGCTGTCATAGTCAAAAAGCTCCTTGCGCTTGAGCCGCGCCTGCTCGATCTCGTCGGACGCGTAGGTGCGGGTCGTCCAGAAGGCGACATTGCCGTACTTAGTCAGCGGCAGCATGTGCGCCATCACATCGCCGCACTCTTCATCGGTCAGCAGCTCGTCCTCGTCGATCAGGATCGCCCGATAGCCTGTCTCGGCGTTTTGCCGGGTCATGGTTTCGGCGGGCGTATCGCGCATGACCGCGTCCGTGGCGGGCTCCGACGTGTCGGTGGGCAGCGTCCCGTCTGCGGTTTCCGACGCGCCCGCGCCGAGCGTGCCCGTCAGCACCGTCAGCAGCATGAGCAGCAGCAGGAGCGCCGCTTTGAGAGACTTAGTTTTCATCATAGCGCGCTCCCTTCTTATTGAACTGCGGGGGACGGCGCTTGGCGATCTCGGTCTGGAAGCGGATGTGCGGGATGCACATGCCGATCATCTCCGCCATGACGCAGCCGCTCAGCGCGTAATAGAGCGTCTTGCTCGGCAGGTCGAAGAACGCGAGCGTCAGATGCAGCGCCGTGGTGGCGTAGACAGCCAAGCGGATGACCAGCAGCGGGGTCAGCAGCTTTTTGGCTTCGGCGAGGATGCCGCTTTTGAGCATGGATTCGGTGCTCAGCTGCAAGTGCTTGATCTTGCTCAGCTCGCGCGCCTGGATGAGGTGGAGCTCCACCAGCGGGATGGCGTTGAGGATAAAGAGCGCGCCCATGACCATCGCCTGCAGCTTGTCATAGGTGCCGTCGGTGGTGTAGCCCACGGCGGTGACGACCGCCACCAGCACCAAAAACAGATAGCGGGGCATCAGCTTGCCGGTGATATCGGGGAGCAGGAGGCGTTCCTTTGATTTCATCTTGCCGCCTGCGGAGGTGATATCGCTGTGCAGCGCCTTGGAGACGGTCTCGCCGAAGGCGTTTTGCAGGGTGTATACTGCCGCCATCATCAGCAGCGAGCAGAGGGTCAGGATCGCCGTCGCCTTGATCGAGGGCAGGAAGGTCATCACGCCGAACAGCGCGCCGAATACGGCGGCTGCCCCAATCAGCGCCGCGATGATGATTTTCAGCGGGCTGAGCGGCAGATCGGCGCCGACCTTGCCCGTCTGCCCGTTGACCGTGGCGTAGGTGATCTTATCCTTGCGGCGGTAGCTCATGAACCACACGGGGTAGAGCACCTGCTTGGAATCGGTGATTTTCAGCGGCAGCTGCGTCGCCTCTTTGCAGAAATGCAGGTGGTGCTTGGGAAGCTTGGGGGCGACCTGCGGGTCTTGGGCGATGACCGCGCAGCCGTGCTGCAGCAGCTCCTGCCGCGCCAGCAGGTTGTATTCCGCGACATTCGCGTCGCCCGTCTCGGCGTAGAAGCCGCACAGATAGCTCGGATTGAAGGGCTTTTGCTGCGTCGTGTCATAGGGTGCCAGCTTTTCGCTGAGGTGGTCGTCGAAGGCGATGGACGCGTCGTGGGTGTAGCCGTTGAGCGCGGTATCGACCGTGCCGGTCACCGAATAGGTTTTGGAGGTCACGGTGCCCAGCACCACGCCCGTCTTGAGCGACTCGGCGGTGATGTGGAACTTTCCCTTGAGCGCCGCCTCATAGCTCCAATAGGGCATGTAGATGCCGCGGAAGCTTTCGATCAGCTCGGGCTTGCAGTATTTGCGCGAGACGAACAGATGGCGCTTGACCTCCTTGACATACGCCTGCTTGCACTGCTCCTTGGTGACGGCGAAGGGGATGACGCCGTCGGGCTTCCAGTCGCGGCGGATACGGTCAAAGATCATCGACGCGCCCCTGCAGTAGGGGCAGAAGCCGATCGCGTCGCGCTTGTCGTTGGTCATCAGCTCGGCGCCGCAGTCGGGGCAGATGTAGCTGTAGGTTTCAAAATTGTTTTCGGTTTTGGCGTCGTTATAGGTGCTGTCGGTGATGCGTTGGGGGTCAAACAGGCTTTGGCAGTGATCGCAGAACATCTGCTGCCGCTCGATGTCAAACCGCAGCCCCGCGCCGCACGACGGACAATGAACCATAAAACCACCTCTTTCTATAATTCTGTAGCTATTGTACCATATTCCGCCGAAGGGGTCAATTGTTTTGTGGTGCCTGCGCAAAGGGGACATCCGTAAAATTCCCAATAAGAAAAAACTCCGCAGAAGCGGAGTTTTTTGTTATGCGTTGGGTGTTTGCCCGTTGGTTGTCTGACCGTTGGGCATTTGACCGTTCGGCATTTGACCGCCCGGCATCTGACCGTTTGGCATTTGACCGTTGGGCATTTGACCGCCCATGTCGCCTCTGCCGCCCATGCCGCCGCCCATCATCTGATTGGGGATGGTGTCGGTCTCGGCGCCGTTGACGATCAGGGTGCCGCCCGTCTTTTGCGCGGTGCCGTCATAGTCGCACGCGGACTGTCCCGTGATATCGATGGTGCCGCCCGTGATGGTGAGGTCGCCGTTGGAGTCGATGCCGTCGGTGTCGCCCTGACCCATGGTGATCTTGATGTTGCCGCCGTTGATGGTGACGGCGACCTTTTGGCTACTCGACTTGTTGGAGGCGTTGATGCCGTCGTCGCTCGCCTCGATGGTGATGTTGCCGTCGTTGATCGTGACGTTGGTGGCTTCAATGCCCTCGGAAGCGGTGAGGCTGAGGGTGCCGCCGTTGATCACGGCAGTGGTAGTGGCTTGGATGGCGTCGCTGCTCGAGGTGATGTTCAGCGTGCCGCCGTCGATGGTGATGCTGCCCTGCGTGTTGTCCTTGTCGTTCTCGGCGTGGAGACCGTCCTTCTGAGACTTGATGGTGAGGGCGCCGTCGGAGACCTCGATGTCGTTGTTCGCTTCGATCGCGTCTGCGGCGCAGTCGATCGTGATGGTGCCGCCCGTGACCTTGACGTCGTCCTTGCCCGAGATGCCGTTCTTGGAGGAGGTGAGGGTGAGCGTGCCCTCGCCGCCGAGCGTCAGGTCATCCTTGGCGAAGATCACCGCGTCGGTCTTGGTGTCGCCGTCGTCTGTAAAGGTGCCGGTCACGGCGAGCGTGTTGGTCGTGCCTGCGGCGGTGGTGACAACGACCTCGTCGGCGCTCTTGACATAGACGGCGGGTGTGCTGTCGTTGGTGATATTCACGCCGTTGAGGATGATCTGCACCTTGTCCTCTTTTCCGGCTTCGACGATGACGGAAGCGTTCTTCGCGTTGCCGCTGACGGTGTAAACGCCTGCCGCGGTGATGGTCAGGGTCTTGCCGTCGCTGAGGGTCAGGTCGGTCGAGCCGGAAGTATCGGTCGCCTGCGTGAGGTCGCCCTCGGTATATGCCGCGGTGACGATCGCGGTGCTGTCGGATGATGCCGTCGACGAGGAAGAGGCGGGCGCGGATGTGCCGCACGCGGTCAGGGAAGCTGCCAGTAATGCAGTCAAAATGATTGCGGATAATTTCTTTAACATAATATAGTCCTCCGTTTTCTCAGATTGATTGTGATCGGTTGTTTTCTGATCTTGCAGGCATTGTAGCACCGAAATCTTAAAAGAAGCTGAAACAAATAATCTTTTTCAAAAAATAAGGCTCCGCTTATGCAGAGCCTTTGTTGCTGTTACGCATATCCTTGAGTTTTTTGACATAGGCGATCACCCGCTTGCGGAAGATGATCAGCAGCACCAGCAGGACACCCACCATGCTGTAGCGCAGAATCGGAAGACCGTAGGTGGTCGACAGCAGCAGTCCCGCAGCAACGACGCTGACGGAGATGCCCAAGAGGATGC
>CACZWQ010000078.1 GCA_902784855.1 uncultured Ruminococcus sp.
TTTCCGCCGCAGTTTTGCCGTCGGCTTCATAGACGCATTTATAATAGGTATCCTCCGCACAGGTTTTGATGTCCGCGCCGACAGGCTCGACGATCTGCACATTTTGGTCGTCGGCGTTGTTGATATTCAGCTCGCCGTGGGTCATGATTCCCGAGTGGCTTGCCGCCTGAGCGATCACGCTCTGCGTGCTGCCGCTGATGTTGACGCTGCCCGTGCTCCTGATACCGTAGCTGCCGCTGTCGGTACCGAAGGCTTTGATATTGCCGCCGTTGATATTGCACTCACCGTTAAGAACATAAATGCCGCACCATTTGCCTTCTCCCGTGATATTGCCGTTGAGGGTGAGATGATAGTTGGAGTAAATACCGATGCGGGTACCGCAGAAGGTAAAGTCGCCGTCAAGCAGCATTCCGCTTTTGTTCACACTCGCTTGGTCAACGGTATTGTAAATACCGTGTTGGGCTTCTGCCTCGGTCATATGATAGCTGCCCTTGACGGTAAGAACCATATCGAGCGAGCAAATTTTTGAGCTTTCCGTCCACGAGCTGTCAGGAAAACGGAATGTTCTCTCACATACTCCCGGAATCGTCGGCTCGTTGAGCGTCAGGGTGTTGGTTGCGGGGTCGAATTTCGCCTTGCCGCCGTCGCGAAGAATATCGTTTTTGTTGGCGTCGGTGACCTGCGTTTCGCCCAGCCATAGGCCGTAGCTTGCGCCGACGCTGTCGGAATCGATTTCCGCCGCAAACGTTGTAAGGGGCATGACGGACAGCATCAGCAATGCGGACAGCAGGATAGATAATACTTTTTTCATTGTATTTGCTCCTTTCGGGAAAAAATAAACCGCGCCTTGAAGAAAGATAGTATAAATCGGAATGGTTTGTTCTTCCGGGCGCGGTTGTTGACATAAATCACAAATAACGCACGGAATTGGTTCTCTGCTTTTCGCTGACGACCAAGCCGAGGAATTTGGCGTTCATCGCAAGCTCCAAGCGGCTGTCAAAGCCTGTTTTTTCCATGATATTCTGGATATGCCGCTTGACGGTGTTGGGAGAGATGTGCAGGCGCTGCGCGATCTCGTCATTCGAGAGGCTCTCGGTCAGCCCGCGCAGGATATCCAGCTCCCTTTCGGTCAGGTCGGCGCGCGTGACCCTGCCGAAGCTCACCTGCGGCGGATCGTCGGGATAGACGGATTCGCCCGCCATCGTTCTGTCCATCAGGTCGATCAGGCTTTCGTTCTCATACTCCTTGTACCAAAAGCTGTCGATTCCGGCGGCTTTCGCTTTATCCTCCCACGTTGTTTCGACCGCAGAGGTGGTCAGGATGATCTTGATTTTCGGATGCTTTCGCTTGATCTGCTCTGCGGCGGTCAAGCCGTCGATCCCGTCCGCCATCATCACGTCCATGATCAGCAGGTCGAAATCCTGCGCGTCGGCATAGGCGACCGCCTCCCGCGCCGTGCGCAGCCCCGCCGAAAGCGTATAGCCGTTCGCCGCGCGGACGAACATTTCAAAAAAGCCGCGCGAGATATTCTGATCGTCTGCCACGACGACCCTTACAGGAGCGTTCACAGCCTCACCGTCCTTTCATTTGGATAAACTCTCTTATATTATACCATGCCGAAAAACGTGTTGTCTATCACCCAAAAGTACCATTTGCGGCAGCGTGACGGCAGCGTGACGCTGGCAGCGTGACGCTGCACCCAATCCGCGCAACAGGCGTTTGTTAAAATGGTTAGCTTTTTATCCCGCGTTATAGCGCGGGACTTGACGGTCACCTTTGATACCACCCGTTCACTCGCGGACTGGGTCGAGCGTCACGCTCGCGGCGCGTCATAACGCGGGTTATTAATCGTTATCGTTCCTGCAAACCTTTCACGCGCGGAATGGGTCGAACGTCACGCTCGCGCCTTTGGAAAATGCAGCGATATGGGAAATCATCATCGACGGCGGGTCTGAACGATGCAATATAAAAAACGCTTCCATACCGAAACGGCAGGAAGCGCTTTCTTCACGGGATATTCCATTGTATCGTCAGTCTAAACTCAGGCTGACTTTGCACGGTCATGGTGCCGCCTGCTTCTTCTACGCTGCGGCGCAGAGACAGCAGTCCGCCGCTCTCGGCGATCTCGCCCTTCGGCGGGTTGCCGTTGTTGGTAATGACGATCTCATTCTCGCTGAGCGTCACATTCAGGCGGTCGCCGTGAGCGTGCTTGACCGTGTTCGCGGCGCACTCCTGGATCGCGTGAGCGAGGATCGTGCGTTTGCTTGCCTGTTCGGGCAGGCTGCCGTTGATATCCACCGTAACGCAGATCGACCGCGCCATCCACAGCACCTCTGTCAGCAGATCGTTTTGTTCATTCTTCGGTTCTTTGTACTCGCCGAGCAGAAATGCATTCATCTGCGTCGTCGTGATATAGACGAGGTTCGCGTCGGTGTCGTCGGGGTGCTCCAGATAATGCCGTCCCATGAGCAGGACTTGCCCGAGCTGATTGTGCAGCGCCGCGCGCGCCGCCGCCTCTTCCTGCGCGACGAACATATCGCCCGACAGATCGCTCACCGCCTGCATACGCCGCCTGATCTCCTGCAAATGCGCGTTCTTCGCTTTCAGCTCCTCGGTCACGCGGTAGCGCTCGGTCACGTCGATCGCCGTCAGGCAGCTGTATTGTCTGCCGCTCTCGGTCAGGACGCTTTGCTCAAACTGACAGACCGTGCCGCTTCGGAGCTTGACAAAAGTTCTGTTGTTCTGCGATTCTCCATTTGCTTTGATCTGCGCCGTGAAGCGGTTCGCGTCGGAGAGAAGGTGTCCCGTCAGCCCGCGGCAGATCGCGTTCATTTTGAGATTGGAGAGCAGGACGGTTCCTTCATCGTCGCTGATACAGATTCCCGCCGGGAGCAGATCGACCGTCTGACGGATCGCGTCGGGCGTGAGGTGTGTGTTCCGGTATTTGATGTTACTGCGGAACAACAAAATCATGACGGCAAAGGACAACAGCTCTGTGCCTGCGTACAAAATCCACGGCAGAGCGAACATCGCCCATTCAAACTCCTGAAACTTCCATTCGTCCTCGGGCGAGATGAAGCGCGTCATGGCAAAGTCCATGATCACGATCAACAGCGCAAAACACAGCAGGAGGTTGATGGCGGAAACTGTCAGGTGCTTTTTTTCGCGCCTGTATCGGATGGCTTGAAACAGCTCGGCGGTCTGACCGATCATCAGCAGGATCGCGATAATGCCGATCAAGTAATACAGCAGCGACCCGCTGATCGACTGTAGGCTCGTCATACTCCCCCACCTCCCGTCGCATTGATTGTCAGGAAGGTCAGATCGTCGCTCGACTTGCGCTCGACAGGGAGCAAAGTCGGCGGCAAATCGGGGTCGCGCTGCGCTTCGATCGCCAGACGGATACCGCTCTTTGTCAGCGAGGCGGTCATGCGCTTCATGTACGGCAGGTAGGCTTCGATCACCGTTTCAAAGGTATCGTACAAATCATGAATTGCGGATAAGGGAAGGTCGGAATACTCCTCGCCGACAGCCGCCGCCTGTATGCCGCAGCACTCCAAAAAGCGGGCGCTCTCCTGCAAGGACAGAAACAGCTCGCGGTTGCTTTTTGGGAGCGTTTCTTCGGATAAAAGGATCAGATTGCTCTTGCGCTTGGAATAGGCGTTGTAGACGCAGCATTCCGCAAGCGCTTTTTTGAACGCGGGCGTATTTGACTCGACGTTGGCTAATAGTGCTTCGATCTTCTTCTGCTTGGGATAGAGCGCGCGGGCGATCTTGTCATACACCTGATTCTGCGCATCAAAATGCGCCTGCTTTTCTTTCAGCTTGTTCTCGACGGCGATCAGGTCGTTTTCTTCGCTGAGGATGTCGTTCGCGGCTTCCAGACGGCGGTTCTCGCGGTGCAGCTCGGTCTCGTCCTCCGTCCAGAAGGCATAGCCCGCCTGTATCGGCATGCCCGACAAGCGCGTATCGTCATCGAGACAGATCGGCGCGGTCACGGACGCGGAGAGCTGTTTCGTTGTCGCCGCGATCGGAACGGCGGATTTGTAAACAGGCGCAAAGCGCTTGTCCGCGATCATCACGGGCAGATCGAGCTGAGAGAAGAAGCCGCTGTGATTCTCATTATACGGTATCAATCTCTCGCGTATACAGATTTCCGTCACGCCCAGCATACAGAAGATGTGTACCTCCGGGACGTTAAACATCGCAGGAATCCTGTGCTTGTTAAAAAAGAGAATACAGAGAAGAATCAGCGTCACCCATATCGCGAGCACGACGATCAGCATGACCGTCATGCGGACGGGGCGTTTTCTCGTTTCAAGGAACAGGAGGATAAAGCCCGCAAGCGCCGTCAGCCCCATCCACACATACATCAAATAAAAGCCGAGCCCGAGCGAATAGGTGCCGGTTTTGACGGCAAATTGAGAAAACCCGACCTTCGGGGAGTAGACCAATCCGTGCAGATCATTCGTCATCACCATCAGCGAAAGCGCCATAGCGGGAATCAGGAGCAGCATTTCACGGTGCGTGTCACTCTCGCGTTCTCCGCGGCGCATCCGGATGCAGGTCATCAGAAACAGCGTCGGGATCATCACCTGCGGTATCCAGTAGGCATACACGGCAACCCTTGACGGTATCGCGTCGGCTTCGGCGATCCGATATTTGAACACGCGCAGCGTCAGATAAAACAGCATAAGGAACGCTGCCGCGAGGATATACGCCCGCGCCGTCGTCGGCAACAGCCTTGTCCGCACGGACTGTATCCAATATAGCAGCAGCCCGGCATAAATCAGAAAATTCGCGCTGAACATGACCGTATTCAGAAAAAGACTGTCCGTGCCGGTGAACAGATAGCATACGCCCGACAAAATCAGAAAGCCGATAAACACGATCGTCTGTTTGATTTCTTTTCGGTCACCCACGATCAGCCCTCCTTTTGTTTCGATTTCTTTATGTAAAATTATATCTGAATCACGATATAAATGCAACTGTCTGATAAAGAAAATGACACCGGAAAAGCCCCTCTTCATGCTCAGAACAGCTTTTGTATTTCCTTCGGCGGCGCGTCATTCCAATTATCAATTCTGACAGCTGTTTTTATTTTCCCATTCTCCGCCATGCGTTTCAGGAACCGTTCTCCTTGGCGTAGTCAGGTAATCGGAGAGCCGCGCTCTCCGATCGGTTCCTCCGTCGTCCAACGCGGAACGGTCATGAAATCGGGCTTGAACATCGCGCGAAAATCCAAGGGTGAAAAGGATAATCGTTGAAGAAACGCAGCGCGGGGTATCAATATGCACCTCGCGCTGTAAGGCAACAGAAAACGCCGCCAAGCAGGAGAACCCGCTTGACGGCGTTGCCGTCTGAAAAAAGTTATCTTTCATACCAATAGCGGCAGATCTCTCTTTGCTCGCCTTGGTAATTGTCAATGCCCTTGTATTCCAAAACAAAGCCGCATTTTTCCATGACCCTTTGTGAAGCGATATTGTCGGCAAGGCAGATGCCCGCCATTTTTTCAAGTCCTAACCTGTTCATCATAACAGGAACAAACGCCTTAACCGCTTCCGTGGCGTAGCCGTGTTTCGTATAGCGCGCGCCGATATGATAGCCGATCTCCCATACACCGCCGTCAAGCGGAACCGCCTGCACATAGCCGATGTTGGTTTTGTCCTTGAGCAGGACGGGATACACGAACGGTCCTTCACAGCCGCCGTACCGCGACATCAGGAAATCGATCGTCTCCGCCGCCTCCTCGACGGTTTCAAAAACCTCGTCGGGAACAAATCGGCGGTTGTCCTCGTCAAGCGAGTTTTCGTGAACCGCCTGCGCCATATCCGGCGTGAATTCTGTCATCATCAATCTTTCGGTTTCTAATTTGAACATAGTGTTATCCTTTCATTTAAGGCAATACCGCACAATTCAGGTGTGCGGATTGCGCAGCAAGATTTTTCGTCAGGGTGCACAAACAAATTGAGGTAAGGCTGACGCCTTGCCGAGATTTTGCGAATTGTGCGGTGTTGCCTTAATAGTGTACATACATTCTTGACGGCTCGGGATCGCTGCCTTGCACCATACAAAGAAATTCCCAGCCGTATCGCTCATAAAAGCCGATGTGGTCGGTTACGAGATAGATCGGGGTGATTCCCTTTGCTCTCATATCCTCTACCGCCAAATCCAAGAGCCTGCCGGCGATCCCCTGCCTGCGGTATTCCTCTTCCGTATAGACGGCGCAGACGTTCGGGAACAGATCCTTTCTCTCGTGAAAATCATTTCGGATCACGCCCAAGCCGCCGATGATCTTCTCTCCGTCAAGGCATAAATACCAGCCGTATTCGGTATTGCCGCTGAGATAATCCTCCATGCATTCGAGATACGCCTCCTTGGGCACGCCCCATTTTTCGTGAAACCACATGGCGGCTGACTCCTTTATTTCCGGACGCTCCAAAAGCGTGATGTATTGATAGGTATCCATTGTAAACATCCTTTCCGAATTACCGATATCATTATACCAAGAACTCCCCTAAAAATCAACCATAAAAGGGTCAGGAGCCGGCGCTTTCGTAGGCTCTCAGTCCCCTGTGCCAGACGATTATTCCCGCGGTCATCAGCACTGCCGACGCGAGAACGGGCATACCCAGATTAAACAGCGGGTTCTCGCCCCTGAGGATGAACAGCGCCGGATAGTAGGACGTCAGCGCGAACGGGATGATATAGGTGATGATATTCTGTACCACCCTGTTGTATATCGCCGCGGGATACTTTGCAAAGTCACTGAACATATAAAACAAGTAGATCACGTTGCCGCTGCGCTTTGTCCAAAACGCTGCGGAAGCGGTGATGGTTTTTACGCCGGTGAAGATCAGGGTGATGAACGGTATCATGCAGATCATAGCGGCTATCCTGAAAAAATCCCAATCCGCCCCGATATGCGGGATAGAAACGCACACCAGCGCGATGCCCATGATCAGCTCGCCCAGCGCGTCGATCTGGATCTTCTCGACAAGCACATGGAAAAGCGTGTTGACGGGTCGGGTGAGGTACTTGTCAAAATCGCCCTTCCTGATGATAAAGAAGCCGATGTTCCAGAGGTTATCGAAGAAAAAGTGGTCGATGCCCTTGGGGATGAGCGACAGCCCGTAGATGAAAACCACCTCGTATACCGTCCAGCCCATGAGGGTCGGCACCTGATTGAAGATGATCCAAAGGAACAGCAAATTCGAAAGCTGCACCAGAAAGAAGCCGATGATACCGACGATAAAGTCGCCCTTGTATTCCATCATCCGCTTGAATTCCTGCGCCATGAATATGCGGTGTATTTTAAGCGCTCTCTTGATATTTTTCATCCGTCAGCCCCCCTGAACCGTGAGGCGTTTTACCGAGACCTTCCAAAGCAGCTTGGAAAGGCCAAAGAAAAACAGCGCCCAGAATACTTGCAATCCGAAATAATACCACAGCTGCGCGCCGCCGTACTTGCCCATGTAGATCATGACGGGCGTATAATTGAGCGAGGCGAAGGGCAAAAGCAGGAACACCTTTTCCAAAACACCCGGCAAAAACGAGAGCGGGATGACCGTTCCGGAGAGAAAGCCGATGATGACATTTTTCATCATGTTAGCGCCCCAGAGGTATTTTATCGCAAAGGCGATAAAGCCGAAGCAGATATTGAAATAGAAGTTGATCAGGTAGGCGAGCACGCAGCTCAAAATGTAGAGCAAAAGGCCGGGCGCGCTAAACTGCACCGAGCCGCTGAGGACGGTGCGGATGATCTCGACCGTGACGATCATCGGCGCGGCTATGGCTATTTCGGTGGGCAGCTTGTTGCCGAGCTCCTGAAACAGAAAGGTCGCGTTGTAGCTGACGGGCTTGATAAGCCGCATGGCTATGGTGCCGTCGCGTATCTCCTCGCCCACGACATACGCGCCGTCGCTGGCGATGATGGTGCCCGTCAAAAACATCAGGACGATGTAGACGATCATCTGCGGCAGGGTAAAGCCGTTGATGGCGCCTCCCCCGCCCGAGCCGTAGACCGCCGCCCAGATGAAATAGGACACGAAGCAGGCGAGCGCGTTGCCGAGCATGAAAAATATCCAGTTGATCCTGTAGGTGGCGACCTCCTGAATACCCGCGTTGACAAAGGGCAGGTAGGTTTTGAGTCTTCGCTTCATGATTCCGCCCCCTGACCGTAAAGCCTGCGGATGATCTCCTCGATATCCGCGTCCTTTACGCTGATATCGCTGACGTTTATCTTGCCGAGCGTGTAGGAAAGCATGTCGGACACCGGCACGATCGAGCTGTTGAAGCGCACCTTGACGGATTTTCCCTCGGTCTCTACGCTCAGATCGTCTTTTCCGAGGGCAAACTGCCTGTCATAGGCAAGCGTCTGCTCGGCATTCTTGCAGTCGCTCTCAAAATAAAGCTCGCGTATCTGCCCGTACTTCGCTTTTAGCTCGGCGATGGTGCCGTCGAATACCTTGGAGCCCTTGTCGATCATCACGATCCGCTTCGAGAGCTGCTCGATGTCCGCGAGGTCGTGCGTAGTCAAAATGACGGTGGTTTTCTCCTGCCCGTTAATGTGCTCGATCGCCTTGCGGATGTTGTCCTTTACCACCACGTCAAGACCGATCGTCGGCTCGTCCAAAAAGAGCACCTTCGGGCTGTGCAGCAGCGAGGCGGCGATGTCGGCTCTCATGCGCTGCCCGAGAGAAAGGGTGCGCACCGGGCTTGCGATAAAATCATCCAGCTCCAGCACCTCGTTGAGGAACGCCATGCGCTTTCGGTAGCGGTCGTCGGGCACCTCGTATATCTCCTTGAGCACGCCGTAGGTCTCCCTGAGCGGCAGGTCCCACCAAAGCTGCGTGCGCTGACCGAACACGACGCCGATCTCCTTCACATAGCTTTTGCGGTTCTGCGTGGGGTTTTTGCCGTTGATCGTACAGCTTCCCGAGGTGGGAGTGAGGATGCCCGTCAGCATTTTGATCACCGTGCTCTTGCCCGCTCCGTTAGGTCCGATAAAGCCGAGGATCTCGCCCTCGGCGACCGCAAAGCTGATATCGCGCACCGCGACGACCTTCTCGGTCTTCGGGCGAAACAGCGATTTGATACTGCCCCTCAGCCCGGGATCCTTGACGGTCTTTTTAAATTCTTTTCTAAGCTTATCGACAGATATCATATCTTCATTTGATTTGCCGATACCATTACGATTCAACTCCATACACTTCCTTTCTCTTTATTCTTTCGCTGACGGCAACGTGACGTTGCATCCATTCCCGCCTTTTACAACCTTGCAGCTATGCGGAATTTAACGCGACAGATGTAACAGGGTTTTATTAGAAGACAGTATTAGTCTTTCCAAAGCTCTAAAGCTTCGGCGATTGAGATTTCGTGAGCAACTGCGCCGGAGCTTTCGATATCAAGGACACCGTTATTCGATGCGAGCTTGTCCGTCATTGTCATGTCGACCAACACAGCCTTTTCGTCAGCGGTGACAACGATAACGATTTTGCGATCAACGGTTGTGCCGTCTTCGAACTCTTCGTAAGAAAGCGTATGAACGATATTCATGCAGCATTCAACAGGAGTCCCGTTGATATCGATCACATCATATAAGTAGTCATTATCGTCTTCCATATCTTCCAGAACGGTAAGAAGGAAGCTTTCGTCATATTTGGCTAAAATCAATTCGGAGAAAATTTTTGCGTAAAAGGTTATGATGATCTTTACGCTATTATGATACCAAAAAAAATGAGTCTTGTCCACAAGCCTCCGCAGAAAAATCCGTCAACAAATTTGTTCGACAATCAAATCCCTCTCGGACCTCTGTTGCAAAGGCAGAAGAAAAACGAGATTTTTTCGTTCTTCTTCTGCCTTTCGGTTTTTCGAAAAAAATGACAAAGCTTGTTTGAAAAGGAAGCAATGGTCATGATCGACGCCGATCGTGCGGGAGCCGTCGGGCGTTTCGGGTAAAAACTGCGCGTGATTTCCGTTTTGTGCCTCATACCCGATATGCGGCTACGACAAACCGCCCGTTTTCGGCATTCAAAACTGTATCTTGACATAAAAGACCGACCTCCGAAACTTAGATTCTTGGTCTAACTTTCGGGGGTCGGGTCATTTGTCGTTCTTCTTCTGCCTGTACTGATTCAGATATTTCCTTTTCCCGCTGAGATTTATCCTAAATGATCGATGATCTGCGCGACGTATTTTTGTATCTGCGCCGCGTCGGAGATGTCCGCCTTGCCGTCGCCGTAGTTACCGTCTTGTCAAAAGCCATCGAAAAATCAGGCTCTTCGGCGTCGATACCCTCTGCCGCAAAAACTGCCGGCGGTCGACCCGTGCATGTCTTGTTTGAAAGTCATGCACTTAGCCAGTAGCCGTTGCCTTTTACCGTACTTTTGTTGGAGATATCGGTTGCCATGAAATCACCGTTTTCCGTTGTGAGATAAAGCCTGATACCGATTCCCGCCTGATCATAGCTCTTCGTCACACACTCATAGTAATCGGAAACGCCATCGGTGCGTTCAAATACAAG
>CACZWQ010000079.1 GCA_902784855.1 uncultured Ruminococcus sp.
TCGGCGTTGTTCCACAGCGTCACGAACACATCGGCGGTCACTTCCTCGATATCTTCCTTTGAGAGACTTCCCTTTGATGTATTGGATATGACGGAAGCCACAAGCCGCGACTGCTGCTCGATGATCCGGGTCAACGCTTTTTCGTCGTGTTGTTTCAGCTTTTCAACCAGCCTGTCCCGCATTCGATTCATCCCTTTTGCTTAGCTTTGAAGCGCTTCTGTATATTATAACAGCTTATAAATGCATTTGGGTGCAAAAATAAAAAATTTTTTAGAGCTGCCCTTCATCATCAGCCCGAAAAACGCAGCCGCCCTGAAATTGAACCGCAGGGCTTTCCGAGCTTTTGCATAGAGAACAGCTTCCGTGTGCGATTTCAACATAAGATTAGCATATTTTGACATTATTTTCAGGCATTATGCCGCATCTATTACAACAGCGCAGCAAAAACAGGGAAACCGATCATCTGATAGTTCATTTTTGTTTGACTTGTTTGCCATCGGAGGGTATAATAAATCGAGTGCAGTTGGTTTGCAGGGGCGCGACACCATTATGTGTACGGATGATCTTCAAACCATAAACATGCCAAAGGAGTAAACAGCGAAGGGGTGGGGGAGACTTGAACATTTTGTTGACGGATGACGACAAAGGTGATCATGGTGGCGGTGGTGGGGATCGTCATCACCATCGTCGAAAACGTGCTGATGCTGCCGGCTTACGGAAATCCTTCCTTAGCGGACACCTTGGTGATCTCGACCTTTCACCGTTCCGTATTCCTCGTGATCGAGATCGTCGTGAACACCGTCCTGCTTGCCGTCATTCTGATCGGCGCCAAAAGGAAGATCAAACTGCGCAAGCCGTCCGATTTCGTGATCGCGATCGTGATATCACTGCTGCTGCTCATATTGGTGGATGCGTCGGTATGGTTGGAGATGCAGGTGGGCGACGACCTCACGGCGCTGGGATACATCGCGGCGATCGCGTTTTCATCGATTGCGATCGCGGTTCTGTTCTGGATACTGCTGTACAGACTCAGCCGTGCAAACGAGATGCAGACGGAGCTGCTGCTGCGCGAGCAGCGCGAACAGATGTACAAGGCGTCCGTTGCCGCCGCCAACGGGCAGATCGAGCGGATCGCGTCTATCAGGCACGATATGAAGAACAGCGTGATGGCGATCGGAAGCCTGATCGACGAGGGAGAATATGAAAAGGCAAGGGCGCTGTGCGATTCCGCGACAGAAAAGCTGACAACGTCGTTCACGCCCGCGCACACCCAAAATCCCGTGCTCAATGCGATCCTCAATGTGGAAAAGGCAAAAGCCCTTGCGCAGAAGATCGACTTTACTGCGGAGATACAGGACGCGCTGCTGTTTGTGTCGGATTCCGACGTGATCTCGATTGTCGGCAATCTTTGCGACAACGCGATCGAACACCTCTCATCGCTTCCCGAGGACAAAAGGCGGATGCAGCAGGTCAATTTTTACCAAATCTAACAAATCCTTATGATAATTTGATATAATTATCATAGGGATTTTTTGTTTTTGGGTTTTCTGCTGCAGCAAAAGCCCGATAAAAATGACGCAGAATCATCAAACGGAGGTAGGAACATGAAACAAAGATTCATTCATTTTTCAAAATCGACCATGTCCGTCATCCTGTCCGTCTGCATGCTCGTGTCATGTCTGACGGTCGGCTTGATCGCGACCGACGCGGCGCAGGTCACGGAGAGCGGCAAGGTCGGCGCAACTGCGGACAGCGAGAGCGTGGGGGCGGAGACATATTTTAAACATGTATATTTTGCTGTTCCGGATTCGTGGGTTATGACGGGAGTGAACGTGTACTTAGCACTGATTCAAACAAACGACTACACGCGTTTCCTAAAAATGGATCAAATCGGTTCAACAAATTTATACTATTTGGATGGCAATGGCGTTGGTAGTTGGTCTGATGAAGAAACGCTTGACTTTGTAACAAGTGCAACAAATCCGGGCAATAGTACCACTAATAATATTACAACGTTTTCTCAATATACCGAATTAGAGAGTTATAGATTAACCAGTAGCATGAGATATTATGCCTTTAAGCTGACGGACGGCGGAAGCTTATCGAAAATCAACGTCGGAATTGATGGGAAGAATGATACATCTTCTCAACTGGCGTGTCACATAGGCGTTACCGTTAATGTGACAACGGACGGTGTGGCAGGCTATACCGGCGGAGATGTTCAGGTCGTCGGACAAAAACTGAAAGATGAACACGAGCTTGAAGATGCGACCGAATCCATCGAAACAAATGACGCAAGCGGAGATCCGGTTTTTTACGGCGCGATGGGTACGCCTGTCACGCTGACCGCACAGCCGAATGAAGGTTACGTGTTTGCCGGCTTCTATGACGCGAATAATGAAACACTGGTTTCAAACAACGCGAGCTATACCTATAACCTCTATGAGCGCACAGTCTATGCGCGCTTTGTCACGGACACTACGCCGAAGTATTACGTCACCTCTGCCGGCAAGACCGACAGCGACAAGGGCTTTACCGATAACATCTGGGCGCCGAAGGATGCTGATGGCAAAATGACCGAGACCGCTGCGAATTCCGGTATTTATACCAAAACCTTCAATAATCTTTCCATGGGCTCGTACCGCTTCAAGGTCAACGGCTTTAGCGGCAACAACTCGCTCGGTTCATGGGGCGGCGCAAAGGTGACCTATACCAATGACGAGGGCACCAACGCGTGTATCGTCGACCGCTCGACCGAGAACAGCGGCAACGCGAAGTTCCGTCTGACCAAAAAGAGCAACGTGACCGTTACGATCGATACGAAAAACAACAACGCGATCACCGTCACGGCGGCGGCTGTGGGCGGCGCATCTCAGTATGAGTATTACGTCGTCGGTATGGCTTCCGACGGCACCGCCGGAATGTTCGGCAACGTCTGGGCGGACGATTGGAAGGAATTCAGCTCTGTCGATAAGATGACGGAATCTTCCACAGGCGTTTGGACAAAGACCTACACCAACTTCGGCGGCACCTACGGCACCTATTCCTACAAAATCGCAACAACGATAAGCAGACGGTCAAGATCCCGTTTGACGGCACGACCCTGCGTTTCTACGCCAAGAGCAGCACCGATTCAAGCGGCAAATATGAATACGGAACTTGGTAAATCCACCCGACAGCAAGACAATATACCAAAGCCTCGGCGAGCGCCATGCGTTCTGCCGGGGCTTTTCCGTGGTGTTGCAGCACAGATAAATGTGACCCTTCGTTTTTCTGCATGACCGTTTGTTCCCTGTATTCTACCGCTTGTTCCAAAAACCTTGACTTCATTTTTTGAATATATTAAATTGTTATTATAACTTAATGCGGGGAGTTTCCGGTATTTGGTATAAAGTCACAGATTCGGAACACGTCATACGCGGGATCGGTTTACAAAAAACAGGTCAGGGAGCTGAACAATTTGCAGAATCATATTAATTCCGAAAAGTAGACTTTCAGAAGCTGTGAGCTTCATCATCATCATCAAAAAATAGGAGGTACTTCAAATGAAAAAACGATTATTGGCGATCATGTTGTCGCTGTGCCTGTGTATCACGATGATACCGCTCGGCATGGTGACGGCAGGAGCGGAGGTCGACGAAGGCGGTTCCAATCAGCTGCAAATGCCCACGCCGCAGAATGTGCAGGCGACGTTTATCGGCTTTGTCGTCGGCGACACCGGCAAAGCGGTTGTGGTCGAGATCTCATGGGACGCGCTGCCCTCCGATATTGACGGCGGCAACAAGTTCGTCGAGATGTATCCTTCCCTGAAAGAAGACGCGAATCTGTCCCTGCCCATGAGCTTTGAAGCGTGGATGGGCCAGGCGACGCTGATCCCTGTCGATGAACTGCAGCAGGGCGGTATCGGTTATATTACCAAAGACGGACGCAGCATCCTCCGCTCCGAGGTGCATATCCTGCAGCCGGGTGATCTGAAAGTCGACGAAAACGGCATGGCTTGCGGCGTCAAGGAAAACGACAAGATCGACATCGATATCTACACCGCCGGCTATGATCCCGCTACCCAGACAGACGGAGAATCCGAGCATAAGCACGTTGAGATCGTCTACACTGAGGAAAATGTCAAGAACAAAAAGACCTTTACCGAGGTAGTGAACGACGATAAGACTGTCGCGCCTCCCGAAGAGGTTGTGCTGCCCTATACCGGTCAGCCGCAGGAGTGCCCCTTTAAGGCTACTGCGGGCTATACGGTTGCACTGAACGATCCCCAGACCGACGCAGGCATCTACACTGCTGCTCTGATCCTTAACGACGGTTGGAAATGGACGGACGGCACCACTGCGGGAAAACCGGCGATATGGGCGATCAACAAGGCGACCATCACCTCGGTCACGCTCGAAAGCGATGTGCTCATCTACAATGGCAAGGACCAGTATCCCAAGATCGCGAGCGTCAACGCCGGCAGCCTCACGGTTCCCGCCGAGGGTTACTCCGTGTCTTATTCCGAAACGCCCAAGTTCGGCGGTAACTACACCGTGACCGTCAAGGGCAAGGGCAATTTCACCGGTTCCGCGAGCGTCGGGTTCCGTATCGACACGATCACGATGGATACCTGCAATCACAGCAATTACGAAAAAGAATATGTGGACAACAAGGATAACGCGACGCACAAGGCGTTTTGCACCCATTGCGGCGGCTGTCTCGCCAATGCCGAGAAGCATGATCTCAAAAACGAGCCGGTCAACGATTCCGAGACCGGAAAGCCTGCCGGAAAGTATCGAACAGTCTGCACCAAGTGCAGTTATGCGATCGACGGCGACTGCGATCACAGCGTGCCGCGTGAATATGTTGATAAGGGCAACGGCACCCACGACGAACGCTGCAGCCGCTGCCATGTCGTTTTCAAAACAGGAGAAGCTCACGGTTCTGTCCAACGTCGGCGGCTATGAGATCTATAACGGCGAGGTCTCCATCGACTGCACCAAGTGCAGCTATCACCAAGATCAGCTCTGTTCCCATGTGGGCACCGGCAGGATCGACTATACGCCCAAAGGCTCTTATCCCAACTATACCCACAGAAGCCGCTGCGAAAGATGCAATATGATGCTGTTTGATCAAGAGGAAGCCTGCACCCCCGGCGAATGGGAGCCGAGAAGTTTGACGGAACATGAAACGCATTGCACAAAATGCGGACAGTTGATGATAGGAGCGTGCGACTTCAAGGGAACTCGAAAGATAACCAAGTTTGAAGCGACACCCTATAAGGGCGGCTTGTTCAATATGTTCACCCGCTACAACTACCGCTGTTGGTATACCGAGACTTGTAAGATCTGCCATGGCGTGCGTAAGGGTTGGTTCGATTATCCGATTATTGATGTCGAGCGTTGGGCTGACTACAGAGCTGCCTTTGAATCTATCGTAAAAATGAACCCCGAGGATCTGCAGAGCTTCAGCAATCAGGATTATCTGGAGGGATATAAATACTTCCTGCTGATCCCATCGTATTATCTCAGCCCTCTCTATGAGGCTACCGGAACGAACGAGATGAACTTTGCCAACCTGCAGTCCGGTTGGCTGACTAAGCTGACGAACACCGATGAAGCAGGAAGCTGTAAAATGTTTGACAAAAACGGCAAGGAGATCGCAAGCTATGAGGGTCACAAGAAATCATCCTCTCCCGTAGGCGCGGACGGCGACGAAGGTGAGGACGAGGGTATCTCCGAGGACGAGCTTGAAACGTGGCGCGTTACCAATGAAGACGGCGCGGCACTGGGTCTGAGCACCGACTATCTGATGTCGCTCCCCGACGGCGAATACACCTACACCGCCTGCTTCTCCAACGAGAACGATCAAACAGCCGCCGTCGCGGTGGTGTTCACCATCGTCCATGATGAGATCGGCACGAAGGTGACCAACGTCCATCCGCTCGGTACGATGGTCAACGCCGACGGCGAGGTCGTCGGTATGAACCTTTCCGAGAATACATTGTACTACACAGGCGAAGCGCTGACTCCGCCCGCGGTTACGCTTACGAGCGAAACGGGCGCCGCCTATACCGAGGGCGAGGACTACACCCTGACCTACTATCAGGTGGTCGAGGATGAAAACGGCGAGGCGGTCGAGGTAGAGGTCGCGCCCGAAAACATCAAGGACATCGGCACCTATCACGTTGTCGCCGCGCCCACCGGCAACGGCGCGCTCTCGGGTGAAGCTTGGGCGGCATTTACGGTTGACACGAGGCAAGTCGGCGACGTTGACGGCGACGGAAAGATCACGATCAGCGACGTGACCATGATCCAGCGTTATGTCGCGGAGTTCATCACGCTGACAGATGTCGAGATGCTTGCCGCCGACACCGACGGCGACGGCATTGTCGATATTAAAGACGCCACACATTTGCAGATGTATCTCGCGGAGTTTCATGCGGTGTTGGGAAAGCAGCCTGCATGATCCTATCCGATTCTCAGGTGCTCCGCCTTTTTGAAGCGTTTGAATTAACGGATCACGCGGTATCACGGCGGGGCAAAAGCAATTAATTTCCAAAAGCGAAAAAAGGCAGAAGAAAACCACATGTTTTGGTTTTCTTCTGCCTTTGGTTTTTGCGTGAGGTTTCCTGTTTTATTTGATGCGTTCGTATTGACAATCGGATTCGGATATTATATAACCAACCTACTATGTAGTAGTTAAATATTTTTGTTTGGAGGAAAAGCAATGCTTCTCGACTTCAACAATTCAAATATAACCCGACCGGCGCAGACGGCTGAGTTCGGGATCGAGCGCGAGAGCCTGCGCGTCACCTGTGACGGCAAGCTCGCACAGACGTTTCACCCCTTTGTCGGCGATCCGCATCTCGACCGCGATTTCTGTGAAAATCAGGTGGAGATGATCGGCGACGTTTTCAACAATCCCGCCGACCTGATTCGTCAGCTCGGCGGGCTGCTCGATGAGATCGACGCAGAGCTTGTCAAAAACAACGAGCTGCTCTGGGCGTTTTCCAATCCGCCCGGATTCGATTCGGAGGAGGAGATCCCCGTCGCACGGTTCCACGGCGCACAGCGCGGCAAGTCGGAATACCGTCACTATCTCGCGGACAAATACGGAAAAACAAAAATGCTGTTTTCGGGCATCCATCTGAACGTTTCCTTTACCGACAGGCTGCTGCAAGCCGCTTTTGTTGAGAGCGGCGCGAAGATATTCACCGAATTCAAGAATGATTTTTACCTGCGCCTTTCAAAGCGCCTGACGCAGTACGCGTGGCTGGCGGTTTATCTCACCGCCGCAAGCCCTGTCGCGGACGCTTCTCTCGGCATCAAAAGCAACGTGTATTCCTCGATCCGCTGCTCGGAGCACGGCTACTGGAATACGTCGGTGTTTGTTATGCAGGGAGTTATTCGGTTTGTGTTATTCGTCGTCGCATTTCTTGGGCTTGATGATCGAGCAGATGATGTAATAGAACGGGATCGCGAGAAATACGAGCCATCCGAACGGCCAGCCGCCGCAGATGTTGAAGTAGCCGAAGAGGATATATAACGCTGTGCAGAGCACCGGGAACGCGAAGTGGCTCGGATCGCGCTTAAAGACAGCGTCAACAAGTGAATAGTACAGCGGGACACTGAAAAAGGCGATCCAGCTCAACGCCCATCCGAAGCACAATCCGCTGAATCCCCATGCGAGGAATGCCGCAAGCGCGATCGCCCAGAACGGAAATCTCAAAAACGCCTTGTGCGCAGGACTTTTGGAATGCTTGTGTTTGAGCTCCTCGTCCACCATGATGTGTCCGTCCTCATCGGTGTAGACGCGCGTTTTTCCCTTTTCCTTCACGCTGACGCCGTCCCAGCTGACGTGAACATCGTCGCCGTCCTTGGAATAGACGTTGACCCCGTCTTTATAGGAGATATGCACGCGGTCGCCGTTCTTGGAATCAACGTGGATGCCGTTTTTGAAAGAAACCCTGTCCTCGCGGACATAATTCGTTTCCCCGTCGGCGGTTTCGTCCGTACGGTCCGGCTCACCCGCTTCGTCGGCGGTTTCGTCCGTATGCTCCGACTCAACCGGTTCAGCGGCTGTTTCATCCTTGCTTTCCTGCTGTGTCTGATCCTCGGGTTTTCCCTTTAATAACTCGTCAAGGCTGACGCCGTAAACCTCGGCAAGGCTTATCAGATTATCGGTGTCGGGCGACGCCTCGCTCCGCTCCCATTTTGATACTGCCTGGCGGCTTACACCGATTTTTTCGGCAAGCTCCTCCTGACTTAAATGGTGCTGTTTTCTGTATTGAAGAAGTCTGTTGGCTGTTTCGATATTCATAACTCTACCTCCGTTTCGTTGCCTTGATTATACCCGCAACCGCGCCAAAAACGCCATACATTCGGCTTTACATCGGCGCAACTATCGGTTGCGGAGCTGTTTTCCGATACAATTATAAGCGATTTTTCAAAAAAGCGCAAGAAAAAGATTGATTTCGTTCACATCACAGTATACGGATGTTGTCGGTTTATCTTTTTTGATTTTTCTATTGACAATTGATTAAAATGGCACTATAATGACATATATGACTTAACACGACACATTGTTCCGGGGGAGCAGTTATGGATTCGGCACTTAACCTCAGAAACAACTTCAGCTTTACATTTAGCTTTACCGTCTTTACAAGCGGTAGGGTTAATTTGCTATGCTGAAAATGTGTGAGATATTTTGGTAAACACATAGGGTGTGGCACTTTAACCGAGTGTCACACCCTATTTATTATTACTTTAAAGGAGACATCACCATGATCATCGTTTTAAAACCATCCACACCGCCCGAGCAGATCAGGCTTTTCACCGATAAGCTTTGCCGCGATTATGAGGTAAAGGTCAACCGCTGGGACGGCGTACACTCGACCGTCTTGGGCTTGATCGGCGACACGCACACGGTCGATATCGAATATATCGACGCGCAGGACATCGTCGAGAGCGTCAAGCGCGTGCAGGAGCCGTACAAAAAGGCGAACCGCAAATTTCATCCCGAGAATACCGTTATCAAGATCAGCGACGAGGTGAGCATCGGCGACGGCAGCCTGCACATCATGGCGGGACCCTGCTCGGTCGAGAGCGAGGAGCAGATCGTCGAGATCGCGAAAAGCATCAAGGCATCCGGCGCGACCCTGCTTCGCGGCGGCGCGTTCAAGCCGAGGACCTCTCCGTACTCCTTCCAAGGGCTCAAATCCGAGGGGCTGGATCTGTTGAAGATCGCCCGCAAGGAAACGGGACTGCCCATCGTCACCGAGATCATGCGCACAGAGCATATCGATATGTTCGAGAATGTCGACATCATTCAGGTGGGTGCCAGAAATATGCAGAATTTCGATCTGCTCAAGGAGTTGGGCAAGACAAAAAAGCCCGTGCTATTAAAGCGCGGACTCTCCGCGACGATCGAGGAATGGCTGATGAGCGCCGAGTACATCATGGCGGGCGGCAACGACAACGTGATTCTGTGTGAGCGCGGTATCCGCACCTTTGAGACCTATACCCGAAACACGCTCGATATTGCGGCGATCCCGATCGTGAAAGAGCTGTCTCACCTGCCGATCGTGGTCGACCCCAGCCACGCCTCGGGAAAAAGCCGGCTGGTGGAGCCGCTGGCGATGGCGGCTGTCGCGGCGGGAGCGGACGGATTGATGATAGAGGTGCACAACGACCCGCCCCATGCACTGTCCGACGGCGCGCAGTCGCTCACGCCGGAGCAGTTCAAAAAAACAGCCGAAAAGATACGCGCGCTGAAAGAGGCGCTGAAATAAGCTGCGTCCCGACGGCGTTTCATATCAACAGAAAAATTGCTCTGTCACTTTCGTTTCATCGTGACAGAGCAATTTATTTTGTATTATTCTTTTTTACCCGCCGCCAGCAGCATGGTTATTCCTGTTTCCGTAAAATAGAAACCGATAAGGAAGCCCAAGGAAACGGCGACCAATGCAGGATGGAAGAAGGAATAGCAGCCGAGCAGGATTCCGATGATCCCGAAAATCAACTGCACGATCCAAAGCTTGGAACCTGTTGCTCTTGTAAGGGTCGATGCGGTAATGACAGCAACGATTCCCTGCAAGACGAACCACGCGGCAGCCATGTATATCAGCACACCGTCGGCAAGCAGCATCAACTTCGGGAAGAAGAGAACCGCGATACCGAAGATCACGCTTATCACGCTGAAAACAAAGCCGACACCAAATCGCTTTTCGCTGATCGACTTGAAGATGCCGATCACACCGTAAACGGCAACCATGATCACAATAAAGTATCCGGCATCCATAAAGGTGACAAGCGGCGTGAACATGCAGGAGATTCCGCAAATAATCATCATAATTCCGATAATAATCGATAAAACAGTCATATTTACCTCACTAATGTATAAGTTCTTTTATCCAAAACAAAAGTATGATCATGCCCGAGACCGTCAGCAGCACAAACGCGAGCCACGTGATGATCTCTCCCGTTTGGATGGGGCGGGTATCGGACGGTTCAAGCTGAATCGGGTAGGGCTGTGTTTCCTGGGTCGGAGCCGTTGACTCCGGCTCGATACGGGCGATGACCTCGGTGCTGCCGCCGTGTCCGCTCTGCGCGG
>CACZWQ010000080.1 GCA_902784855.1 uncultured Ruminococcus sp.
CGTCCAGCTCCATAAAGCCCGCGTCGGCATACCGCCTCAGCTTTTGCAGGGTGAAGCCGGGCAGCGCCCTGCCGAAGCGCTGCGCGTATTCCGCAAAGACCAAGCCCGTTTTCAGCCGCAGCGCGAGCATGATGAATTCCTCCTCGTCGCCGCCGGGCCCGTCGTCGATGATCCTGTCCCGATAAAAGTCCGTCAGGTTGCGCGCGCAGTGGGAGCGCCTGCCGTGATAGAAGGAATAGGCGGCGGGTCCCAGCCCGATGTATTCGCCGCATTTCCAGTAGCGGGTATTGTGGCGGCTCTCAAAGCCCGGGAAGGAGAAGTTGGAGATCTCGTACTGCCGCAGCCCGTGTGCCTCCAGGTAAGCTGCCGCCGACAGATAGAGCTGCGCCTGTTCGTCCTCGTCGGGGAGTGATAATTGTTCTTTTATCGAATCAAAACGCGTGCCCTTTTCGATTTTCAGCAGGTAGCAGGAGAGGTGCTTCACGCCGCAGTCGAGACAGAAGTCGATCGAGCGGCGCAGGCTGTCCGCGGTCTGACGGGGGATGCCCATCATCAGGTCGAGCGAGAGGTTCTCAAACCCCGCCCGACGGGCGAGCCGAACGGTCAATGCCGCTTCCTCGGGGGAGTGGATCCTGCCGAGGAAAGCGAGTTCTTCCGGTACGGCGGACTGCAAGCCGACGGACAGGCGGTTGAAGCCGTGGCGGCGCAGGGCGGAAAAATCCAAGCGCTTTCCGCTCTCGGGGTTTGCTTCCAGCGTGACCTCGGCGTCGTCATCGAGCGCAAACGACTGCCGCACACTGTCGAGCAGCCGGCACAGCCGTTGTGTTCCCAAGACACTGGGCGTGCCGCCGCCGAAATAGACGCTCTCCACCCTTTCATCCGCGCGGCTGCCCCGCTCGCCTATCCGCTCCGCCAGCGCGGCGGTGTAGCGCTCATACGCCGCGTCGTCGCCCTTCCCGCTGAAAAAATCGCAGTAGGCGCATTTCTGCTTGCAGAAGGGGATATGAAGATATATGCCGATCGTCGGGGACATTTCGGCACCTCGCTTTCGATAATGATTTGAGGCAGAAACCGAAAAGTTTCTGCCTCAAAGTTGGAAGGTATATGAAAAGATAGGAATAATCGAATTTGCCTGTACTTATATTACAATATCTTCATCATTTTGTCAAGCTTTTGTATCAAAAAGAATAAATAAATTTAAATTTTCGGATTTTGTCCGTTTTTTATTGACAAGCAATTCCGAAAAATAGTATGATAATAAATTGAAAGTAAACGGAAAAGGACTGAATTTATGCGTTCATACACGGAAGAAATCAGCAGGCGCAGAACGTTTGCCATCATTTCCCACCCCGACGCGGGCAAGACCACCCTGACCGAAAAGCTGCTGCTCTACGGCGGCGCCATCAATCTGGCGGGCTCCGTCAAGGGCAAGCGCACCGCGCGGCACGCCGTCTCCGACTGGATGGAGATCGAGAAGCAGAGAGGTATCTCGGTCACCTCGTCGGTATTGCAGTTCAAGTACAACGGCTACTGCATCAACATCCTCGACACCCCCGGACATGAGGACTTCTCCGAGGACACCTACCGCACCCTGATGGCGGCGGACTCGGCGGTCATGGTCATCGACGGCTCCAAGGGCGTCGAGAAGCAGACCATCAAGCTGTTCAAGGTCTGCGTCATGCGCAACATCCCCATCATCACCTTTGTCAACAAAATGGACCGCGACGCCAAGAACCCCTTTGATCTGTTGGAAGAGATCGAGAACGTCCTCGGCATCAGCACCTATCCCGTCAACTGGCCGATCGGCTCGGGAAAGGAATTCAAGGGCGTGTTTGACCGCAACACCGAAAAGATCCTCGCCTTCACCGCGAACAACGGACAGAAGGAGGTCGAGAAAACGGAGTACGCGCTCGACGACCCCGCCCTCGACGAGGTGCTGGGTCAGTATCTGCGGGCGGATTTCATGGACGAGATCGAGCTGCTTGACGGCGCGGGCGACGCGTTCGATCTGGACGCGGTGCGCGAGGGCAGGCTGACGCCCGTGTTCTTCGGCTCCGCTTTGACCAATTTCGGCGTCGAGCCTTTTTTGGAGCAGTTCTTGCAGCTGACCACCTCGCCCCTCACCCGCGAGACCGTCAGCGGAAAGGTCGACCCGATGTCCGAGGACTTCTCGGCGTTCGTCTTTAAGATACAGGCGAATATGAACAAGGCGCACCGCGACCGCGTCGCCTTCATGCGCATTTGCAGCGGCAGGTTTGAGAAGAACATGGAGGTGTTCCATGTGCAGGGCAACAGGAAAATGCGCCTGTCCCAGCCGCAGCAGATCATGGCGCAGGAGCGCGAGATCGTCGACGAGGCATACGCGGGCGACATCATCGGCGTTTTTGACCCCGGCATCTTCTCGATCGGCGACACCATCTGCTCCGCCGGCAACAAGGTGCAGTTTCAGGGGATCCCGACCTTCGCGCCCGAGCACTTCGCCCGCGTGCGCCAGAAGGACACCATGAAGCGCAAGCAGTTCATCAAGGGCACCAACCAGATCGCGCAGGAGGGCGCCATCCAGATCTTTCAGGAGCTGGACGCGGGCATGGAGGAGGTCATCGTCGGCGTCGTCGGCGTGCTGCAATTCGACGTCCTGAAATACCGGCTCGAAAACGAGTATAACGTGGAGATCATCATGGAGAACCTTCCGTATGAATACATCCGCTGGATCGTCAACGACGAGCTCGACCCCAAGACCCTCGACCTCGCCTCCGACACCAAGCGCATCCAGGATTTGAAGGGCAACTACCTGCTGCTGTTTACGAGCCTGTGGAGCATCGACTGGGCGCTCGATCACAACAAGGGCCTGCAGCTGCGCGAGTTCGGTACCAACTGATGCTGACGGACGAGCTGAAGCGCTACGCGAAAAGCGGCGTCTATCCCTTTCACATGCCGGGGCACAAGCGGCAGCCGATCGGCGAATTGCCCTATCAGCTGGATTTGACCGAGATCCCGGGCTTCGATTACCTGCACGACCCGCAGGGCTGCATCCGCGACATCGAGCACCGCGCCGAGCGCCTTTATCAGGCAGAGCGCGCCTTTCTTCTGATCAACGGCGCCACGGGCGGCATCCTCGCCGCCGTCCGCGCCATGACCCGCCCGCGCGACAAGGTGATCGTCGCGCGCAACTGCCACCGCTCGGTCTTTCACGCGATCGAGCTGTGCGATCTGGAGCCGGTCTACTACCTGCCCGACCCCATAGACGGGACGGATATCTACGGCGGCGTCAATCCCTTTCTGCTCGATATGCTGCTCAGGGAGCACCCCGACGCGAAGCTGGTGATCCTCACCTCGCCGACCTACGAGGGCGTCGTCTCCGAGATCAAGTGGATCGCGCCGATCTGTCACCGCAGCGGCGTCAGGCTGCTGGTCGACGAAGCCCACGGCGCGCATTTCCCGTTCAGCGAGGCGTTCCCGAAGCCCGCCGTCCAATGCGGCGCGGATGTGGCGGTCGTCAGCCTGCACAAGACCCTGCCCGCCCCGACGCAGACGGCGCTGCTCTTGACAAGCGACCCGAAGACAGCGCCGGAGCTGCAGCGGCAGCTCGCGGTATTTGAGAGCGCCAGCCCCTCCTACCTGCTGATGAGCGGCGCGGAGGACTGCCTGCGATATGTTGAGAATCATTCTTTTAAAGAATATTTGACCTTGCTTCATGACTTTTACCGCAGGGCAAAGAGCCTGCAAAGGCTGCACCTGCTCTTTGACCCCGAGAGCGGCGGCACCCCTCCATTCGACCCGGGCAAGCTGGTCATCACCACCTACGGCACCGACCTCACGGGAAAGGCGCTTGCAGGGCTATTGCGCGAGCGCTGGCGCATTGAGACTGAGATGGCGAGCGCGCATTATGTGATCGCCATGACCTCGGTCTGCGACACCAAAGAGGGCTTTCACAGGCTTTGGAGGGCGCTCAAAGAGATCGACGCTGCGGTGCGCTGCGCCGAGCCGGACGCGGCGCAGGCGATTTTGACCGCGCTGCCCGAGAAGCGCTTTGACCCCGGAGAAATGCGGCGCTTTGAGACCGAGACGGTCCCCTTGGCGCAGGCGGCGGGCGCGGTATCGGCGGATTATGTCTATGCCTATCCGCCGGGGATCCCGTATCTCGTCCCGGGCGAGGTCGTAAGCGCAGAGATGATCGACCGGATCAACGCGCTGAGAGAGGCGGGCGTCGAGGTTCTCTCGACCCGAAAGACCCTGCCCGAAGCGCTGACCGTGATAGATTGGTGATTGACAAAAGCGGTTCGATATGATAAAATGAATCCAAACAATTCCGAAAGGAGTACAGATCTATGAAGAGAATCCAAACCATCGAGACCCGCGACCTCAAAAAGAGCGTCAAGAACGGCGGCTGCGGCGAGTGCCAGACCTCCTGCCAGTCCGCGTGCAAAACTTCCTGCGGCGTTGCCAACCAGCAGTGCGAGAAGTGCCTCGAAAAATAATGTCTCAAAAAGGAATGTCAGCCGTTATCCCGCAGGGCTAACGGCTTTCCTTATGTATTGGAGTGGAAAAGATGATTCATCAGTACAAGCTGAACGGATATAACATCGTGCTGGACGTCTACAGCGGCAGCGTGCACAGTGTGGACGACCTCGCCTATGACGTGATCGCGATGGCAGAAAACTGCGGCAGGGAGGAGATCATCCGCGTCCTGTCGGAGAAATACCGCGACGACCCCACGGTCGACGAGAAGGAGATCGCCGACTGCCTTGACGATGTGGAGCAGCTCAGGGCGCAGGGCAAGCTCTTCACCGAGGATCAATACAAGGACCTCGCCTTTGACTTCAAGAAGCGCAATACCGTGATCAAGGCGCTCTGCCTGCACGTCGCGCACACCTGCAACCTCAACTGCGAATACTGCTTTGCAAGCCAGGGCAAATATCACGGCGAGCGCGCCCTGATGAGCTTTGAGGTCGGCAAGCGCGCCATCGATTTCCTGATCGAGAACTCGGGCAGCCGCGTCAATCTGGAGGTGGATTTCTTCGGCGGCGAGCCGCTGATGAACTTCGAGGTGGTCAAGCAGATCGTCGCCTACGCGCGCAGCATCGAGAAGCAGCACAACAAGAACTTTCGCTTCACCCTCACCACCAACGGCATGCTGGTGGACGACGAGGTGATCGAGTTTGCCAACCGCGAGTGCCATAACGTGGTGCTCAGCCTTGACGGCAGGCGCGAGGTCCACGACGCCCTGCGCAAGACCGTGGGCGGCAAGGGCAGCTACGACATCATCGTCCCCAAGTTTCAGGAATTCGTCAAAAGGCGGGAGGGAAGGGGCTACTATGTGCGCGGCACCTTCACCCACAACAACACCGACTTCACCAATGATATCTTCCACATGGCGGACCTCGGCTTTACCGAGCTGTCGATGGAGCCGGTCGTCTGCGCGCCCGACGACCCCTATGCGCTGACCTATGATGACCTGCCCGTGCTCTTTGAGCAGTATGAGATCCTCGCCAAGGAGATGCTGCGGCGCGAGGGGGAGGGGAGACCCCTGACCTTCTATCACTACATGATCGACCTGACGGGCGGTCCCTGTATCTACAAGCGCATCTCGGGCTGCGGCTCGGGCACGGAATACATGGCGGTCACCCCGTGGGGCGATCTGTATCCCTGTCACCAGTTCGTCGGCGACGAGAAATACAGGCTCGGCGATATCTGGAACGGCGTCGTCAATCACGAGGTACAGGACGAGTTCAAGCTCTGCAACGTCTATGCCAGACCCGATTGCCGCGACTGCTGGGCAAGGCTGTATTGCAGCGGCGGCTGCGCGGCGAATGCCTATCACGCGACCGGCTCTGTCAACGGAATCTACGAGTACGGCTGCCAGCTTTTCCGCAAGCGCATG